>DAICYU010000719.1 GCA_027311485.1 Acetobacteraceae bacterium | reverse complement strand
ATTGTCTGCATGACGATCCTGACCGGCCTCGCCTACCCGCTCGCCATGACCGGCATTGCCCAGGCGCTGTTTCCCTACCAGGCCAACGGCAGCCTGATCCGGCAGAACGGCACGGTCGTCGGCTCCGCGCTGATCGGCCAGAATTTCACCGGCCCGACGTATTTTCATGGCCGTCCGTCGGCGACCACCGACACCGACCCGAACGACGCCGGCAAGACCATCCCGGCGCCGTACAACGCCGCGAATTCAGGCGGGTCCAACCTCGGCCCGACCTCGAAGGCGCTGCTGGACCGCGTGACCACCGCCACCGACAAGCTGGCCAAGGAAAATCCCGGCACGCCGGTGCCGATGGACCTGGTCACCACGTCGGCCAGCGGGCTCGACCCCGACATCACCCCCGAAGCGGCGCTGTTCCAGGTGCAGCGCGTCGCCAAAGCCCGCAATTTGCCGGAGGCCGCCGTCCGCCAGTTGGTGCAGTCGCATGTCACCAGCAGGCTCGCCGGCTTGATTGGCGAACCCCATGTCAATGTGTTGGAGCTGAACATGGCGCTGGACGCATTGGCAAAACGCGGGGGGAAATCCTGACGGCATGGGCGAAAACGGCATCACCGACCGACGCCCCTCGCCTGACGCGCTGCTGAAGGACGCGCAGCGCGCCGGGCGCGGCCGCCTGAAGATCTTCCTCGGGGCCGCGCCCGGTGTCGGCAAGACGTATGAGATGCTGTCCGCCGCCCAGGCCAGGCGGCGGGAGGGCGTCGATGTCGTTATCGGCATCGTGGAAACGCACGGCCGGGCGGAAACCCAGGCGCTGATTGCCGGGCTGGAATCGATCCCCCGTGTCAGCGTCGATTACCGCGGCACAGCGCTGACCGAGATGGACCTGGACGCCATCCTGGAGCGCCGGCCCGCCCTGGTGCTGGTGGACGAACTCGCCCACACCAACGCCCCCGGCAGCCGACACCCGAAGCGCTACATGGATGTCGAGGAGCTGCTGACCGCCGGCATCGATGTCTACACCACCCTGAACATCCAGCATGTCGAAAGCCTGAACGACGTCGTCGCCCGCATCACCCGCATCCGCGTGCGCGAAACCGTGCCCGATTCGGTGATCGAGCGTGCCGAGGACATCGAGCTGATCGACCTGACCCCGGACGACCTGATCCAGCGGCTGAAGGAAGGCAAGGTCTATGTGCCGGCGCAAGCGGAACGCGCCGTCCGCCACTACTTCGCCCCTGGCAACCTGACCGCCCTGCGCGAACTGGCGCTGCGGCGCACGGCACAGCGTGTGGACAACCAGATGGTTGACTACATGCGCAGCCACGCCATCGAAGGTCCCTGGCCGGCCGGGGAGCGTGTTCTGGTCTGCGTGCAGGGCGGCAAGCGGCCGATCGCCACTGTCCGCCACGCCAAGCGCCTGGCCGATCAGCTGCACGCCCCCTGGACCGCGCTGTACGTCGAGACCCCGGGCGCCATACGCGCCAGCGAACGCGTCCGCGCCGAGGTCATCGAGGCCTTGCGCCTCGCCCAACGCCTGGGTGGCGAAGCCGTCGAGATCCCCGGCCAGGACATCGCCGATACGGCGATCGACCATGCCCGGGCCAACAACGTGACGCATTTGATCGTCGGCAAGTCGACCCGCCCCCGTTGGCGGCAGATCGCATTCGGCTCGGTCACCCAGCGCCTGATCAGTCGCGGCGGGGGCATCAACATCCATGTCATCGAAACGCCGCCGGGCAAGGACGAACGGCAACCACCGCACGCCGCGGCCGAACCGGCGTTCAATCCGAAGCCCTATCTTGTCACCATCGGCCTTGTGCTGACCGCTATCCCGGTGGCGATGGCGCTGCATGACGTGCTGAACGTCACCAACGTCGCGCTGGTGTTCCTGACGGCGATCCTGATCGGCGCCGTGCTGCACGGGCTGGGACCGTCCCTGCTGGCCAGCCTGGCGGCGGTGCTGGCCTACAACTTCTTCTTCCTGCCACCGCTGTACACCTTCACCATCGCCGACCCGGAAAACGTCGTCGCGCTGTTCTTCTTCGCCGTCGTCGCGGTGATTGCCAGCAACCTCGCCGCCCGGGTCCGCGGCCAGGCCGTCGCCGCCCGCCTGCGCGCGCGCCTGACCGACGACCTTTACAAGTTCAGCCGCAAGCTGGCGGTCACCGTCACGCTGGACGATCTGCTGTGGGCCACCGCGCACCAGATCGCGCTGATGCTGAAAGTGCGTGTCGTGCTGTTGCTGCCGGGGGACGATGATCCGGGCAGCATCCAGGTGCGCGCCG
>DAICYU010000718.1:315-2291 GCA_027311485.1 Acetobacteraceae bacterium | reverse complement strand
GTCGCCATTCGACGCGTAGCAGCGAACGCCATCCTCCTTCGTATCGCCCCAACCCATGCTGCACCAGACATTGCCCTCGATATCCAGGCGCATGCCGTCGGTGAAGCCCGGTGCGAAGCCCTCGGCGAAGACGCGGCCGTTGGACAATTTGCCCGAGCCGACATCGACATCAAACACGCGGATATGCGCAGGCCCGCCGTTGGTGATGCCACTGTCGATGATGTACAGCCTCTTTTCGTCCGGGGAGAACGCAAGCCCGTTCGGCTGGACGAAGTCGTCCACAACGACCTTCACGTCACCGCTGTGCGGGTCGACGCGATAAACATTGTGCTTGGCCTGTTCCTGCGGCGCCTTCAGCCCCTCATAATTGCCGCCGATGCCGTAGGACGGATCGCTGAACCAGATCGACCCGTCCGAGGCGACAACGACATCGTTGGGGGAATTCAGCTTCTTGCCGTTGTAGCTGTCGGCGATGACGGTAAGCTGGCCATCGTGTTCGGTGCGCACCACGCGCCGGCCGCCGTGCTGGCAACTGATCAACCGGCCCTCGCGGTCCACCGTGCTGCCGTTCGCGTTGTAGGATGGGCTGCGGAAGACGCTCAGGTGGTTATCGTCCTCCAGCAGCCGCATCTGGCGGTTGTTGGGGATGTCGCTGAAGATCAGGTAGCGGCCGGCGGGAAAGTAGGCCGGCCCCTCGGCCCAGCGCATTCCGGTGGCGACACGTTCGACCGCGCCGGTGCCAGGACTACCCTTGAAGCGCTTGGCATCAAGTGCCTCGATGTGCTTGTCCGGGTAGCGGGAGCCTTCCAGCGGGCCGAGCGGCAGTTGTTCGGATGCGGGAACGTGCAGGGGGACGCCCGTTTCGCCGGGCATCGGCAGCACCTCGGCGGCCTTGGCAAGCGGCCATGCGGCGGCCGCAGTGGCGCCGGCCGTGGACGCGGCCAGGAATCCTCGTCTGTTCATCTCGTTTACCTCCCGTTATCGCTTATTACTACAGAGCCGACAAAGGCGGTGAAGCAACGCCCCTGTCGTGCGCGGGATGACTGACGGCGACGTTCAGTAACCCGCGTTTGAGAGGAGGCACGTTATCAGCGAGAATGTCCAGTGTTGATCAGCGAAGCGCGTGTGACGATCGCAGCATGCAACGATGAGGCGCATGCCGGGGCAGCCTGTGCCCCGGTTGGGATGCGTCGGTTAGCCGCCGAGACGGTTGCCCAGGGCGCTGGCCCAGCCGTGCGGATCAGGCGCCGTGCCGTATTGGATGCCAACGATCGTGTCGTACAGCTTCTGCGTCAGCGCACCCGTCTGGCCGCCGTTGATGACGTAGCGTTCGCCCTTGTAGCCGAGTTCGCCGACCGGGGAGATCACGGCGGCGGTGCCGGTGCCCCACATTTCCAGCGTGCCGGCCTGGGCGGCGGCAATGACCTCATCGATGGAGATCGGGCGTTCCGAGACTTTCAGACCCCAGTCACGCAGCAGCGTCAGCACGGAATCGCGGGTGATGCCGGCCAGGATGGCGCCATTCAGCGGCGGCGTCAGCACTTCGTCACCGATCTTCAGCATGATGTTCATCGTGCCGACTTCATCCAGATACTTGTGCTCGACCCCGTCCAGCCACAGCACCTGGGTATAGCCCGCCTTCTGTGCTTCCTCGGCCCCGTACAGTGACGCGGCGTAGTTGCCGGCGGTCTTGGCGGCGCCCAGGCCACCCTTGACGGCGCGGACATACTTGTCGGACGCCAGGATGCGGACCGGGTTCATGCCTTCCTTGTAATAGGCGCCGACCGGACCGACGATGACATAGAACAGATAGCTGTGCGACGGATGCACGCCCAGGAACGTTTCAGTGGCGATCACCGTCGGGCGGATATACAGCGAGGTGCCGGGCTTGGACGGCACCCAGCGCTGGTCGATCTCCACCAGGCCGCGAATTCCCTCCTCGACGATGGCGGGATCGAGTTCGGGGATGCACAGGT
>DAICYU010000718.1:0-305 GCA_027311485.1 Acetobacteraceae bacterium | reverse complement strand
TAGTGGGCTGAGCGGTTGAGGCGCCGGGCATGGTCGGGCAGGCGGAAGAGGCGAATCTGGTTGTCGGGGCCGCGGAACGCCTTCAATCCATCGAAAATGGCCTGGCCGTAGTGCAGCACGCAGCAGGCCGGGTCCAGGCTGAACGGGCCGTACGGCTCGATCCGTGGGGAATGCCAGCCCTTCCCCTCATCATAGTTCATCAGGAACATATGGTCGGTGAAGACCTTGCCGAACGACAGGGTTTCGTCGGCGGGCGGCTGTTTCGGACTGTCGGTCCGGGTGATGGCAATCTGTGTCACTGGGCT
>DAICYU010000717.1 GCA_027311485.1 Acetobacteraceae bacterium | reverse complement strand
CCTGGTGCTTTCCTGCAAGCGACCGCCGAGGGTGAGCAGGCGATCGTTGACGCGGTCTGTCGTGGCCTGCCGGCAAAAATCACCGGCCGCAGCCGGATCGCCGAGCTTTACACAGGCACCGGTACGCTGACGTTCGCGTTGGCGAAGGTGGCGCGCGTTGCCGCGTTCGAAGGTGATCCGGCTGCCATTGCGGCGCTGAAGCAGGCCGTCAATCAGTCCGCCCTGTCCGGCCGGATTGAGGCAATGCAACGTGATCTGGCGCGCCAGCCGCTTTCCGCCAAGGAGTTGTCCGCCTTCGCCGCCGTTGTGCTGGACCCACCGCACGCCGGCGCCGCGGCACAGATCGCGCAGATTGCCGCGTCAGGCGTGCCGACCGTCATCTATGTCAGCTGCAATCCGGCGACTCTGTCGCGGGACGCCCGCACGCTCCGTTCTGCCGGCTACTGGCTGGACGGCGCCTCCGCGATCGATCAGTTCCTGTGGTCGTCCCGGCTGGAAAGCGTCTGCGTGTTCCGCCGCGGTTGACAGGCCCGCAGCTTGCGCTTGTACACCCCGCATGTCGCATCGTCCAACCGCCCCGATCCCATCCCATCCGGATGTGGAAATCCTGAGCGAACGCCGCGTCTGGTCAGGCCGGTTTCCGCTCGATCAGGTCGAATTCCGTCATCGCCGCTTCGACGGCCGCATGTCGGAAATGCGCCGTTGGGAACTCTGGCGCCGCGGCCCGGCCGCCGCGATGCTGCCGTATGATCCGGTCACTGATCAGGTCGTGCTGATCGAGCAATTCCGCCTGCCCGCCCTGGCCGCGGGCACCGACCCCATGCTGGTGGAGTTGCCCGCCGGCCTGTGCGAACACGACGAGGACCCCGCCGACACGATCCGCCGCGAGATGCAGGAGGAAATGGCGCTTTCCGCCGACCGCATGGAGAAGATTGGCGATTTCCTGCTGACCCCTGGCGGCGCGGACGAGTTCTGCCACCTGTATGTTGGCCGCGTCAGCGCGCCACCTGCCGATGCAGATGGGATCGCCGGCCATGCCGGTGAAGCCGCCGAGTCCGAGGACATCCGCACGCGGGTTTGGGCTGCAGATGCCGCCATCGCGACCGCGTTTGCCGGCCGTTTCACCAATTCGGTCACCGCGATCGCGCTGTTCTGGCTGGCGTCGAAGCGTGACTGGCTGCGTCAGACATGGAGATCAGTATGACCGAACGGCTTTTCCTCGATCAACCGGCGCTGACCGAGGCGACAGCGACCGTCCTGGGCAGTACCGAGCAGGGTGTGGTGCTGGACCGCACGGTATTCTACGCCCGCGGCGGCGGACAGCCCGGCGATATCGGCGAACTGCGATGGGACGGTGGCACGATGCCGGTGGTGGACACGGTGAAAGGGGAGGGGGATGCGATCCTGCATGTCCCCGCCGCCGGTGCGCCGTTGCCGCCCGTGGGCACGACAGTCCACGCTGCCATCGACTGGCCCCGCCGTCACGCGCTGATGCGCATGCATACGGCGATGCACCTGCTGTGCAGCCTGATCAAGGGGGCTGCGGTCACCGGCGGACAGGTCGGCGCCGACAAGTCGCGGCTGGATTTCGACTTGCCTAATCCCCCCGCAAAGGAGGAGATCGAGGCTGGGCTGAACGCCTTGATCCAGGCCGATCACCCGGTCCGCATCGAATGGGTGGACGAGTCGGTGCTGGAGTCCGACCCTGGCCTGGTACGTACCATGTCGGTGCAGCCGCCGCGCGGCACCGGGCGTCTGCGGCTGATGCGCATCGGCGAAGGTGCCACTCAGGTCGATCTGCAGCCCTGCGGCGGCACCCATGTCGCCCGCACCGGCGAAATCGGTGCAATTCGCGTGCTGAAGATCGAGAATAAGGGCAAGCAGAATCGTCGCATCACGATTGCTCCATTTTAATAATATTTTCCTTATACTCGGCACTGATTCTGTCCGCCGGCTAAACATTCAGCCATTGGTTTGAGATTGTCTTCGACAATGCCCATATGTGCAACGTCATTCGTTGCACGGAAGGAGCACTGCAATGTCAATCTCGGATATCTTGCATGGCAAAGGCCGTCGGGTCGTGACGGTCCGCACCACCGATACCGTGGAGTTCGCGGTCCGCAAGCTGGCGGAACACCGTATCGGTGCCGTTGTGGTTGAGGACAAGTGGATGCATCAGGCAGGCATCTTCTCCGAGCGTGACGTCGTGCGGGCGCTGGCCGCCCACGGGCCCGACGCCCTGACGATGTCGATCTCGGAACTGATGAGTACGGACGTCACCACCTGTGACGAAGGGGCCACCGTGGACTCG
>DAICYU010000716.1 GCA_027311485.1 Acetobacteraceae bacterium | reverse complement strand
GTTTGTCCTCGGACGCACCGGTCCGGCCCAGCGCGGACCCCCGAATCAACGCAACGGACGGCCGGAATCGATGCATCTTTTCGCCCCCTGGGCATTCATCTTCTGCGTATCCGCATGCCTGCTTCTCCTCGGCGCCACGGCCGGGCTCATCAACTCCCGCCTCTGGGTGTCCGAACCCCTGGCCTGCGTATTCCTCGGCATCCTGCTCGGCCCCGCCTGCCTCGGCCTGGTCGCACTGCCTGTCGGCGAGACCCCGGATGCCACCGCCTTCATGCGGGAAGCGGCACGGATCACCCTGACCGTCGCCGTCATCGGCGCCGCAATGCGCGTGCCCCGCGGCTGGATGCGCCGCCAATGGCGCGGCATGGCCCTGGTCCTCGGCCCCGGCATGGTCCTGATGTGGGCCGCGGGCGTCCTGGTCACCTGGTTGACCTTCGGGCTGACCCTGGGCCTGCCGCTGCTGCTGTGCGTTCTGGTCGGCGCCGCCGTCTCCCCAACCGATCCGGTGCTGGCGGCGCCGATCGTGTCAGGCTCGCTCGCGAATGACATGATCCCGCCGGCGCTGCGGCACGGCATCACCGCCGAAAGCGGCGCCAATGACGGACTCGCCCTGCCCTTCGTGATGTTGCCGATCCTGCTGCTTCAGATGCCGCGCGGCGCCGCCCTGTCCACCTGGGTGCTGCATGTCATTCTCTGGCAGGTCGGCGTCTCCGTCGCGTTCGGCCTCTTCGCCGGCTGGCTGACCGACCGGTGCGTCAAATGGGCCGACCGGCACTACGACGTGCAGACCACCTCCGTCCTGGGGATTGTCCTGGCCCTCGGGCTGATGACCCTCGCCGCCATGCGCGTCATCGGCGCCGACGGCATCCTCGCCGCCTTCGTCGCCGGTGTGGCGCTGAACGAAGGGGTGGAGGGCGAAGCGGCCGAACGGCAGGACCGGTTCAATGAGGCGATCGGCCGCTTCTTCGACCTGCCGATCATGGTCCTGTTCGGCGTCGCGGCGCCGTGGCGGGCCTGGTATGCCCTGGGCTGGCCCGGAGTGGCCTTCGCCGTTGGCATCCTGCTGCTGCGCCGGCTGCCCGCCTGGTTCGTCATGCATCGGCTGATACCCTGGACACGCCACCGGGCCGACGCGATATTCTACGGCTGGTTCGGGCCCATCGGCGTCGCTGCCGTGTTCTATGCCTGCCACGCCACCGAACAGACGGGCGCGGCACAGCTCTGGCCGATTATCAGCCTTGCTGTCGCCGCATCCGTCCTCGCGCATGGCACCACCGGTACGCCCCTCGCCCGCTTCCTGGGCCGAGCCTTTCCGCGCGAGGAACGTCCGGCAAGGTGACTGCGCCGGCGCCGTGCGACCACAGGACATCGCAAACCGATGATCGTCCCACTCCGGCCTTGATCGCCGGCCGGCAATCGGCAGAATTGCCGCAACTATAAAAATGGGAGGCTTCATGTCCATCGGCCGCCATGCCAGGGTGGCGCCAGACCGTCCGGCGATCATCGACAGCGCCACCGGCGCCATGCTTACCTACCGGGACCTCGATGAACGATCCGCCCGCTTCGCCCGCTACCTCGCGGCCAACGGCGTGCGGCGCGGCGACACCATCGCCCTGTTCATGGAAAACAACCTCCGCTTCATGGAGATCATCTGGGCGACCCGGCGCTCCGGCCTGTACATCACCGCGATCAACCGCTACCTCACCGCCGAGGAAACCCGCTACATCGTCAATGATTCCGACGCTGTCCTGCTGGTCAGCTCGAAAGCCCGCGCCGACGTTGCCACCGTCTTGACGGACCAGTTGCCCAACTGCCGGCAGCGCCTGATGGTCGATGGCGTGATCGACGGCTGGACGTCATACGAGCAGGCCGTCGCCGCTTTCCCCGCCGATCCGCCGGAAACCGAATGGATGGGGGAGCTGATGCTGTACAGCTCGGGCACCACCGGCCGACCGAAGGGCGTCCGCCGCAAGTTGCGTGACATCTCGGTGGACGGTGACGACTTTCTCAAGGCGTTCCTTGCCAGTTATGAGTTCGACCAGGACACCATCTATCTCTCACCCGCCCCCATGTATCACGCCGCCCCGCTCGCCTACTCGCTCGGCGTGCACCATGCCGGTGGCACCGTGGTGATGATGCCGCGCTTCGATGCCGAGGACGCCCTGGCAGCGATCGAGCGGTATCGCATCACCCACAGCCAGTGGGTGCCGACGATGTTCGTGCGCATGCTGAAGCTGCCACCCGAGATCCGCACGCGATACGATTTGTCCAGCCACCGCATGGCGATCCACGCCGCCGCCCCCTGCCCGGTGGAC
>DAICYU010000715.1 GCA_027311485.1 Acetobacteraceae bacterium | reverse complement strand
CGCCAGGGCACGCCGTTCCATGCCACGGTCGAGAACAGGCTCGCAGAAACCACCACGGTCCACTGGCACGGCATCCGTCTGCCAAACGCGATGGATGGGATACCGGGCCTCACGCAGGCACCGATCCCGCCCGGAGGCCGCTTCGACTATGCGTTCACCCCACCGGATGCCGGCACCTTCTGGTATCACTCACACGACCACAGCCTTGAACAGATGGGCCGGGGGCTTGCCGGCGCGCTGATCGTCGATGAACCGGAGCCGCCTGTGGTCGATCGCGACCTGCTCTGGACCATCCAGGACTGGCGGCTTGAAGCGGACGCCCAGATCGCTCCCGGCTTTCATAATCCGATGGAAGCGGCGATGGATGGCCGGGTTGGCAACACCGTCACCATCAACGGCCGGTTGCCGGAGACGCTACCCGTCCGCGCTGGCGAGCGGGTCCGGCTGCGGCTGCTCAATGCCGCGATCGCCCGCATGATGGCGTTGCGCTTCGAGGGGCACCGGCCAGTGATCGTGGCGCTCGACGGCCAGCCCTGCGACCCGCATGAGCCAGCAGACGGACGCATCCTGCTCGGGCCGGCCATGCGCGCCGACGTGATGCTCGACATGCAGGGCGAACCGGGCCGGCGTTACGCCGTGACGGATAGTTTCTATGGGAACCGGCTGTCCTACACGCTGGTCGATCTCGCCTATGACGCGATGCCACTGCGGCCGCATCCCCTCGACGCGCCGCTTCGCCTGCCGGCCAATCCCGTGCCGCGCCCGGATCTGGCAACCGCCATCCTTCACGAGGTCCGCATGCAGGGCGGCATGATGAGCGGCATGGGAGGCGGGATGGGCGGGGGCGCCGACTGGGCGATCAACGGCCGGTCAATGACGGGCGACGGCAGCGCCAATATGCCGCCGCTGTTCCGCATCGCCCGAGGTCGGAGCTGCATCCTCGATTTCCGCAACGAGACCGCATGGTGGCACCCGATGCACCTGCATGGCCACAGCTTCCACGTCCTCACGCGGAATGGCGCGCCCGTGCCGCACGATGAATGGGGTGACACGGTGCTTGTCCATCCGCGCGAACACGTCCGCGTCGCCTTCGTTGCCGACAACCCGGGTAACTGGATGCTCCATTGTCACGTCATGGAGCATCAGGTGAACGGCCTGATGACGACAATCCTCGTAAGCTGAACAAGGAGAACCAGAGACATGACCCGACGGAAGTTCACGACGATGCTGTTGGCGACCGCAGCCGCGATCCCTGCCCTAACGGCACAAGGTGCCCGCGCGACAGCACTCATTCCGGTGACGCTCTACAAGAACCCGTCCTGCACCTGCTGCGAGGGCTACGCGCAGTATCTTGATCAAAACGGCTTCAAGGTGGACGTGCGGCCGACCAACGATCTCGCCGAGATCAGCGCCAAGGCCGGCATTCCCGCCGAACTCGAGGGCTGCCACACCAGCTTCATCAGCAACTACGTCGTGGACGGCCACGTGCCGGTGCGGACAATTCGCAAGCTGCTCGACGAGAAGCCGGCGATTGTCGGCATCACGCTACCAGGCATGCCGGCGGGTGCGCCCGGCATGTATGGCGACAAGACCGGACCGCTCACCGTCTATGCGATCAGCCGCGACGGCACGCCGCCGCGCGTCTTCGCGGTGTATTGAGGAGCGCACGTTAAACGACCACAACACCAGAGGAGATACAGCATGCGCATTCAACAGATGATAATCGCGGCCACGGTCGCCGCTGCGGCCGGTGGCCTGATCGTGCCCGCGCTCGCCCAGGTTACGGACAGCCCCGGCGCCGCCACCGGGCAGGGCATGATGATGGGCCGTCCCGCCCCTGGCATGATGGGTCACGGGATGATGCGTGGTGGCATGATGTCCGGCGGCTGCGGCGGCATGATGCGGTCGATGACGGGCGGTGATGGCCGCCCGAACAGCCAATGGCAGACGCACCGGCCTGACAACGCCGCGCCAAACTGAGAACGCGCGTGCTACCCTTTTGCGCAATCATCTCCGCGCTGCTGCTTCTACTCGGGCTTGCCCCGTGGGGCGGCCCAGCGTGGGCGGCGGCAAGCGCCTGGGACAGCCAGACGCACGGGGCGGCCCAGCTGATCACGGCCACTGAGGCCACCGGGTCAGACCGCCGGCTTGATGTCGGACTGCAGCTCCGGCTGACGCCGGGTTGGCACACCTATTGGCGCTCGCCGGGCGATGCGGGTCTGCCGCCGGCCCTCGCCTGGGACGGCTCGGCCAACCTGTCGGCGACCACCTTGCTCTACCCAAAGCCGCAGCGCCTGACGCTGCTGGGCATCCAGACCTTC
>DAICYU010000714.1 GCA_027311485.1 Acetobacteraceae bacterium | reverse complement strand
GAATCAGCGCGCCACCACAAATCCGCGGGCATGGACGGCGGAGCCGATGTGGCATTGGGGCTTGCGGTCACGATTGGCTTAGCCGGGGAGGAGCCGGCGAAACATCGCCCACTCGGCCTCGGCCAGGTCGCTTCCATAGCGCGGCCCGGGACCGCCATGGGCGGCCGGGTAGTCGGAGTCCACATCGCGGTCTCGTCGAAGGTGTGGCAACCCCCACGAACCATCCCGGCCGCCCAGCCCTTCAGGCGATCATGTCAACCGCGTGTCGACACAGCCTCTCAATGCAGGTCCGCCAGCCCCATCGCCTGGCCGAAACGTCGCGACGGCTCCTGCGGATCGCCATATTTCCGGTGCATCGCGGTGTGATAGGCCGCCGCCAGCAACAGCCGGTCGCGGTCCGGCTGCCGATTGGTGGCGAAATCCATCAGCATGCACTGGGCAATTTCCTGATTGTGCGGATCGTTGCCCAGCTTGCACGCCGAAAGTGCAATCCGCTGCACCAGCGGCGCCCGATCCGCTATAGTGTCGCAATACGCCTGCGTCCAGCCGATCGCCTCCTCGCCGTTCAACGCGCAAATCGCGGCGTCAACGCGGTCCAGCAACTGTCCCGCACTCATCGATGAGGCACCGGCCGGCACCTGCAATGCCACCGGATGCACCTCGCCCAGCCCTTGCTGGTGATACGCCACCCGGTTGGCGAACATGGCCGCCACATACAGCAGCCGCAGCCGCCGCGGATGGTCGAACGTGTCCCAGAACCAGGCGAGCGTGTTCTGGTACTCGTAGCAATGGTGCGGCATGTTGAACGCCGTCTGGTCCCGCGTTTCCAGGATCACCTGCGACACCGTAACCTGGAGTACGTCCAACACCCGGCGCGGGTCCTTGCCCGCCTTCAGCAGCCGCGTCAGCGCCTCCAGCGTCTCGATCTCCCCCTGGCGCAGGATCGCGGTGGAAAGTGCCGCCGCTTCCGCCTGGTTCACCGGCTCGCGGTTGTGCAGCACCGCCAGTTCCGCCTCACTGACGCCGCTGTACGGCACCGCATGCAGCGCCTCACCCTCGATCATCATCTTCACGTAGTTGCAGGCGACTTCATAGGTGGAATACCAGCGCGGCCCGACGGCGATATCCAATGCCCCGGCATAGATCACGTTGTGCGCGTTGTCCCAGCCCAGCGCGTTGCCCAGCTCCACCGTCGACCGCGCGCGGTACGCCTTGTGGCCGGTCGTATAGGACCGGTTGTGCAGCAGCCGGTCCTGCACGTCGATCAGCCCGGCGAAGCACATCTCGGCCAGCACGTCCTGCCGCTCCGCCGGGTTCTGCATCAGGCCGAGGAACACGCGATAGGCGTCGATCACCTGCCCGCGGTGCACCAGCGTCATCCAGTGGTTCAGCCGCTCTTTCAACGGGCCGGACAGCGCCAGCGGTTCCTGGTCCGGCCAGTATGCCATCGGTGCCGGCGGCGCCTCCACCGTACCCAGGTTGCCGCGCATCCGGGTGTAATGGCCGGGTGCCTTGTTGATCTTCTGGTTCCAGATATCCAGCCCGGTCGGGATGTACCAGATGGTCTGCGCCATCGGCAGCATCGCCAGATGCGACGGCAGCATCCGGTTCAGGTTGATCGTCGCCCGGGCCGACAGCAGGCAGTGGTCATTGTTGACGAAGTTCGGATACCCGTCATCCATCCGCTCATGATAGGGAACATGCGTGTAGGGCGCATGGATCCGCACGCCCTCGGCAACGATTTCGTTCAGCGGACGGCCGGCACGCACCAGTTCGTAGTAGACATCGCTCGCACCCCGCTGGTCGCGCATCAGGCAGCGATCCTCCAGCCTGTCATACAGGCCCCGAACCGCGCTGCTTGTCCGCCCCGCGCCGATTTGCGTCTCGCCGAGATGCGTATCCATGCTTCGTTCCTCCGGTTCTATTCCGTTTTCACGATCCTAAGCTTGACACGAAGGCGGCGACAACCATCGTGCCCTTCCGGCAGGGGGAAACACGCATGAATACACCGCAATCCGCCGCGGCCTGGCGCGCCGACATCATCGCCGGCACAGGCGAGCCAGGCTATTCCGGGGACGGATCGTCCGCGACCACGGCACAGTTGAACAATCCGTTCGATCTGGCGCTTTCCCCCGACGGCAGCATCGTTTTTTCTGATACATTCAACCATTGCCTGCGCAGAATAGATAGCCGCACCGGGGTCATCACCACGCTATGCGGCACCGGGCACAAGGGTGACGCCGGCGATGGCGGCCCAGCCGAACGCGCACAGTTGAATGAGCCTTACGGCATTGTCATAGACCGCGCCGGACAGGTGTTTTT
>DAICYU010000713.1 GCA_027311485.1 Acetobacteraceae bacterium | reverse complement strand
GTGTGGGTCCGCAGCCCGGCGCTTTTCTGTCGGATCTCACGTTCCAGACCGACCAGGGCGGACAGGACGAAGGCGAGCGTCAGATCCGCCAGCTGAAGCCATCCCTGCCCTGTCAAATTCAAAAAGCCGGACATCTGTTTGTTGCTTCTCTATCCTGCCTGCTCCGGCGAGGGGCCAATCTGGCCGAGCGATCCTTTTCCTTCTACGTGAAAAGCGTCGATGTCAAAGCGGCGGCAAAGCGCTGGAGCGTGCAGGCCGTCTCAGCGTCGCGGGTTGGCGTCGCCGCGGCTCCTGGCCGTTTCGAATTGCGATTGGAGTTCTCATGCGTTCCCATGGCGAGCAGCATGATGGCTTCCTGATCAAGGTGGAAAGGAACCATCAGCCGAGGAAAACGGCGATGCGCAGACCGCATCCGGCATCTAACCGTAAACCCCCATCCCCTCGTTCCGGGTCATCCGCACCCGCAGTTCCGAGCCGGTCAGGCTGGCAGCCACCGCTTCGGCCACCCTGATGCCGTCCACACCGGCGGACAGGATGCCACCGGCATAGCCCGCCCCCTCCCCGGCCGGGAACAAGCCGCCGGTGTTCAGGCTCACGCCGGTCGGGTCGCGGGTGATGCGCAAGGGGGATGACGTGCGGGTTTCCACGCCGGTCAGCACCGCGTCGGGCATGGCGAAGCCGGGGATGTCGCGGTCGAAGGCGGCCAGAGCCTCCCGCATCGCTTCGATGGCGAAGGCGGGCAGGCAGGCGGCCAGGTCGGACGGTGTGGTGCCTGGCTTATAAGACGGCACCACCTGCCCCAGCGCCTGCGATGCTCGGCCTGCCAGCAGGTCCCCCACACGCTGCGCCGGGGCGGCATAGGTTTCGCCGCCGGCCAGGAACGCCTGGCGTTCCCAATGGCGCTGGAACGCGATGCCGGCGAGCGGGCCGCCAGGGTAGTCCACGTCCGGCGTAATGCCGACGACGATGCCGGCATTGGCGTTGAACTCGGCACGGGAATACTGGCTCATGCCATTGGTGGCGACGCAGCCCGGCTCACTCGTCGCGGCCACCACGCGGCCGCCGGGGCACATGCAGAAGCTGTAAACCGACCGGCCGTTGCTGGCGTGGTGCACCAGCTTGTAGTCGGCGGCGCCCAGCAGCGGATGGCCGGCGAAGCCGCCGAAGCGGGCGCGGTCGATCAGCGATTGCGGATGCTCGATGCGGGCGCCGATCGAGAACGGCTTGGCCTCCATGAACACGCCATGGCGGTGCAGCATGGCGAAGGTGTCGCGGGCACTGTGGCCGATCGCCAGCACCACATGGTCGGCGTCGATCTGCGTACCATCGGCCAGCACCAGGCCGCGGATGTGGCGGTTGGCGTCCAGCACGATGTCGTCCACGCGGCTGCCGAAGCGGTATTCGCCGCCCAGCGCCTCGATGCGGGCGCGGATGCCCTCCACCACCGTCACCAGGCGGAAGGTGCCGATATGCGGCTTGGAGACGTACAGGATCTCCTCCGGCGCGCCGGCTTCGACGAAGACGGATTTCACCCGCTGGCCCAGGCCGCGCGGGTCCTTGATGCCGGAATACAGCTTGCCGTCGGAGAATGTGCCGGCGCCGCCCTCACCGAACTGGACGTTGGATTCCGGGTTCAGGACGGAGCGGCGCCACAGGCCCCAGGTGTCCTTGGTACGCTCCCGCACCAGCTTGCCACGTTCCAGAATCAGCGGACGGAAGCCCATCTCCGCCAGGGTCAGCGCGGCCATCAGGCCGCACGGGCCGGTGCCGATGACCACCGGGCGCGGCGTCGGCGCGGTGCCGACATGGGCCGGCAGGCGATAGGTGCGGTCCGGCGTGGGGCGCAGCGCCGGGTCGCGGGCCAGCACGGTGGCTTCGTCGCGCACCTCGGCGTCGATGGCATAGACCAGGACGACAGCCGAACGGCGGCGGGCATCGTAACCGCGGCGGGCAACCGCGAAGCGGATCAGGTCGGCGGCTTGGATGTTCAGGCGCTGGAGGATGGCGGCGTGAAGCGCCTCGGGCGCATGATCCAGCGGCAGCTTGAGTTCGTTGATGCGGAGCATGACAGGCGGTTATCCGGCATCGCCGGCGCGGGCAATGCCGGATTTACCACGACCGCCGGCAGGCGGCCCCCAGACCGGCGGCGTCACCCGCCTGGGCGGAGAAACCACGCGACCGCCATCCGGACGGCGATCGCGTGGTCAAGTAACGACTTAGACCGTCTTGGCACCCTGCGTGTTGACGTACAGCGCGTAGACAGACGTGCTGGCGCACATGTAAAGCCGGTTGCGCAAGGCACCGCCAAAGCACAGGTTGGCGCAG
>DAICYU010000712.1 GCA_027311485.1 Acetobacteraceae bacterium | reverse complement strand
CCGGTGTCGCATTTGAAGTGCGCGACGGTCGTGCCGGATTTCCGGCGGAACTGATCGGCGCCACCGGTCCGGTCGCGTTGCGGGTTGTCGACGGCTCACTCCGTATTCGGTCCGATCGCACGGCCAGGTGCTACCTGGGAAGCAACACAGCGACCTTGGCGGAGCCGGATGGATTTGTTGACACGGGCGACGTGGTCGAGCGACGGGGTAGCCGCTACTACTTCGCGGGTCGGCGTCAGGGCATCATAAACGTTGGCGGCCTGAAAGTTCATCCGGAGGCTGTGGAAGCCGTCATCAACGAGCATTCAGCTGTGCAGATGTCCCGGGTACGTGGGCGGGCGAATCCTATCACAGGTGCCATTGTCGTTGCCGATGTCGTGCTTGATCGCAGCGTGAACGGCGCGAACTTTTCCCAGATCGGAGAGGATATAAGGGCGTTTTGCCGCCGCCGCCTTGCCCCCCATGAAATCCCGGCGACCTTCCGTCATGTGCCGAGTCTGCCGATCGCGGCCTCCGGGAAATTGGTGCGGCAGGATGCGTAACGTTGTCGTCACAGGTGGCAGCCGTGGTCTTGGGCTGGGCATTTGCCGCACACTTATTGCCGCCGGTTTCCAGGTCATTGCCGTTGCTCGGCGTGATACGGCGGAGCTGGCGGATCTACGCGAAGACGTCGAGCGTTCGTATTGCGGACGGTTGCATTTTCGGGCCTTTGATCTCCACCAAACCAGCGCCATCGCTCAGTTCGTCAAGGGCCTAAGGGCGGAGTTCGGGCCAATTACCGGGCTGGTCAATAATGCCGGCCTGGGCAGTGCGGGTATCCTTGCGACGATGCGCGAGGATACCCTTGAGGAATTGGTCCGCCTGAACGTTCTCGCGCCGATGATCCTGACCAAATCCATCGTACGCTCCATGCTATCGGAAAGGCAGGGATGTATCGTCAATATATCGTCCATCGTGAGTACAACGGGTTATAGTGGACTGGCGGGATACAGTGCGACGAAGGCTGCCATGAATGGTTTCACTCGTTCCCTAGCCCGCGAACTCGGGCCTTTGGGCATCACGGTCAATGCTGTTGCTCCCGGATTTATCGAAACCGAAATGACGCACAGCCTGACGCCAGGCGATCGTGAGAAAGTTCAACGACGCAGCGCATTGCAGCGGCTGCCGCAGGTCACTGACGTTGCGGCCATGGTAGGCTTCCTGTTTAGCGAACAGGCCCGCAACATCACCGGCACCGTCATGACGGTGGACGCCGGCAGCACGGCCTGAATTGTTTGTACGCTACCGCCCGGCCGGTGTGATAAGCATGCCCAGCTGTCATCCGGGTGGCGGATCTTGCGCGGCCCGGCATCCTGAACATGAACGCGCTGCCTCGTTTGAACGACTCGACCCGCATACGCGCGTCGACATCAACCCACGCGGCCAACCGCTCAGGCGATAATTGGATAATTTGCCGTAAGCGCTGTTCAGGCCATTCGTCATTTTTGTGCAGTGCTAGTCCTATCGGACAAGTTGAGATCAGTGCCTCAAGCATGCTGTAGAATTGATCAATGGATTGATGCAGGTTCAACGCCTAGTCCGTAACCAGCCTGAATTCAAAATTTTGGTCGAACAGGAAAGGGCGGCGTCTTATGCGCAGCGAAACTCTTGCCCTTCATGCCGGGTTCGACATGGATCCAGCCACGCACGCGATTGCCGTGCCGATCTATCAGACGGTCGCCTATGGCTTCGACAACGCGGACCATGGCGCTGCGCTGTTTAATCTCGAGGCCGAGGGGTTTCGCTATAGCCGGATCAGCAATCCGACCAATAATGTGCTCGAAAAGCGACTGGCCGCCCTGGAAGGCGGGGCGGAGGCGATGTGCGTCGGGTCCGGTCAGGCGGCGATATATTATGCCGTATGCAATATAATCGAAGCCGGTCGGAATATTGTATCGGTGCCGCAGCTATATGGAACCACGCACTCCATGTTCGCCCATTTTTTTCCGCAGCAGGGCGTGAAGGTGCGGTTCGCCGAAGGCGACAGTCCGGACCAGGTCGAGGCGATGATCGATGCAGACACCCGGGCGGTTTATTGCGAAAGCGTTGGCAACCCGGCCGGCAATATCGCGGACATCGGCGGCCTGGCGGATGTGGCCCACCGAAATGGTATTCCGCTGATCGTCGACAACACGGTCGCCACGCCGATCCTGTCACGCCCGATCGCCTTCGGCGCTGACATCGTCGTCCATTCGCTCACGAAATTCCTGGGTGGCCATGGCACCACGCTGGGTGGTGTGATCATCGACAGTGGTCGGTTCCCCTGGGCGGACCATCCCCGACGCTTCCCCATGT
>DAICYU010000711.1 GCA_027311485.1 Acetobacteraceae bacterium | reverse complement strand
CTGCGGATGATCAGTTCACCCGGCGTGCCGTCGGGCACGTCGTTGTCATCGGCATCGACCAGCCGGAAGATGCAGCTTGCGCTGGGTATTTTCGGCAGGCGGTCGGGCCCGGTGCCGATCGCGACCCGCCCGACCGATGCCGGGGGCATGCCGGTTTCGGTGGCGCCGAACGTGTTGGCATAGGGCGCCCGCAGCAGTGCGGTGACCTCGGCCAGTTGGTGTCGCGGCACAAGGTCCGCCATTGCACCGATCAGCTTGATCCCGCGCGGCACGGTGCCGCGGCGCTTCGCCCCGTCGATGAGGCCTTCGATCATGCCCGGCATGACGACCAGCCACCACAACCGCTCGGTTTCCACCGCATGCAGGATGCGATCGACGTCGTAACCGGGAATCACGATCACCTTGCCACCCAAACACAGCGCATGGATCGACTGGTCGGTGGAGACCATGTGGAACATCGGCGCCCAGGCGACGAACACATCCCCAGGCGCCAGGTCGAAGTCCACGCAACTGGAATGCATACGCGCGAGCTGGGCACGATGGCTGATCAACGCGCCTTTCGGACTTCCGGTCGTGCCGCTCGTGTAAAGAATGACATGCCCGTCCTCGGCGTCCGCCACAGGCGCCGGTTCCCGATCATCGGCCCGGGCAAGCCGCGCCTCATAGTCGTCGCCCAGCAGGACCGGTTCCCCCAGGATGTCGCGCAGTCGCGACGCCGTATCCGCGTACGCCGGCGAGACGAACGTTACCGCCGGTGAGGTCAGTGTCACGCAATGCACCAGTTCGGGGTCCGCCAGCCGCCAGTTCAGCGCGCAGACAATGGCCCCGAGCTTGCCCGCCGCGAACATCAGCTCCAGATACTCGGCGCGATTTTCCGACAGGATCGCCACCCGGTCGCCGCGTCCGATATCCAGCAGCCGCAGCACTGCCGCCAGCCTGTTAACCCGCGCGTTGAACGCACCGAAACTCAGCTGCCGCGCACCATCCGCGATGGCAATGCGATCCGGATGCTGCCGAGCCCGCGCCGCCAGCATATCGCCGATCGTGACGCCGGCGCTGCGCCGCACCAGCGCCGGATCGATGCCGTTGGGCGCGCTCATGCCGTCACACGGATCGCCGTCGCCGCACCCTCGCTGCCGCGCGGCACAGGCGTGCCGCGTGGACCATGATCGTCTGAGCCTGAAAGCCGGCCGGTGTGAATCATGCGGCCAAACAAAGACGTATAAATCATGACCGGGTCAACCTGACCCGATCATGATTTAGGATCAGGCCGTTCCTGAAAACGGCGTCATAGCCTGGCATCGCCGAGCCTCCCGGTGATCATGCGCTTCTATTGGATGCGCTGCGGGACACGCTAGTCGGAGGGGTCATCGGGGAGCAACCCTCCCGCCGTCGTTCCGTTGGCCATTGGCTTGCCGCCATTGACCCGGCCGCGCAACTGCCTGCTTGCTGCCGCCAGCATGAAATCACCTGACGTGGAGGCGGCCGATGAAGGTCGGGATCGTTTCGGATATCCACTGCAATGTCCAGGGTCTGGACCTTGCGCTCGAAGCAATGGGCGATATCGATGAACTGCTTTGCCTCGGCGACAGTATCTTTGAATACCAATTTTCCAACCCGGTCATCACGCGGCTGAGGCAGCGCCGGGCGCATATCATCCAGGGCAACCATGAGGAAGTATTCCTCTCCCCCGCCGGTCAGCGCGCTCGGCAGCGCGCGGGCATCGACCCGGCCCTGCTGACGTTCCTGGCGGAGCAGCCGTCCCGGCGGTATCTGGACATCGCCGGTGAACCCCGCCACTTGGTATTGGAAATCCGGGATTACCCGGCATCATGCGGGATCAAGTGGGATTTCCATCGGGCATTCAACGGGTTGCGGGGTGGGAGGCACAAAAATCGGGCGCGCGATTATGGTTTTAGAAATCGGGCCTGGCGCGGCGGTTCGTCACATGATTTTGGAAATCGGCGGGCCTGAGAAGGGCGGCCTCTGAACGTCGGAACGGCCTCTGAGCCATCTCTTAATCGGCGTCGGGGCGCCAGCCTTCGGGCGGCGATGCGACCGGGGTGAGGGCGACGGCGATCGCGCGTTCACGGGCTGCAGCTGCGGCCCGTGCGGCGGGGTGGAGGTGGTCGCAGTTCTCTGCCGCGGCGCGGTCATAGTCTGGATTGTGGCCCGTCGTGAGGGACAGCAGGTGCCACCAGGCGCAGGCCTCAACCGGGTTGGGCGGCACGCCGGGCGCCCAGGCTTGCGCGATATAGTCCGACTGGGGCGGGCTGAAAGCAGACGCGGTGGCGACCATCGCGCCGAAGTCCCCGGAATAAGCCTTTGTATATA
>DAICYU010000710.1 GCA_027311485.1 Acetobacteraceae bacterium | reverse complement strand
AAGTCGGCCACAGGCTGCCCGCCAACCGGGTCTCGACGTTGATCGAGGGTCCGACGGTGCGTCCGATCAGTTCCTCCATGCCGGCAATCAGCGGGTTCGCCAGGACGGGCCGGGCCTCCAGCGTCTGCTGGCGGGAGAACGCAAGCAGCCTGTGGGTCAATGCCGCGGCCCGGCCGGCGCCGCCCAGGGCGGCATCGATATAGCGGTTGAGATCGCCGATCCGCCCCTGCACCACCCGCATCCGTAACAACTCCAGACTGCCGGAGATGCCGGTAAGCAGGTTGTTGAAGTCATGCGCAATCCCGCCCGTCAGCTGGCCGATCGCCTCCATCTTCTGTGCCTGCCGAAGCTGCTCCTCGGTGCGCCGCAGGACCTCGGCAGCCTCCTTCTCGGCCTGCACATCGCGGCCGACTGCATGAATGAAGTGCTCATCCGGCACCGCGGTCCAGGACAGCCACCGGTAGCTGCCATCCCTCTGCCGATAGCGGTTCTCGAAGCGGATCGTAATGATCCCCTCGGCGAGCCTGCCAACTTCCCGCCGCGTCGCCGCAATATCCTCGGGATGGATAAGACTGAGAAAATTCATGCGGATCAACTCGTGCCGGCTCCATCCCAGCAAGGTGGTCCAGGCTGGATTGACGGCGTGAGTCCGGGCCTCAAAATCCGCCACAAGCATGAGATCTGTGGACAGGCGCCATATGCGGTCGCGATCGCGGGTTCGTTCCTCAACGCGCTGTTCGAGCTCCACATTCAACCGCGCAAGTGCCTCCGCCGCTACCCGCAACTGCTGCTCGGCCCGCACCTTGGCCGTCGTCTCCACACAGGCGCAGAACAGACCCGCGATCCGCCCGCTCTCATCATGCAGCGGCGTATAGGAAAAGCTGAACGAGGTGTCCTCGGGGTAGCCGTTTCGCCGCATCATAATGGGCAGGTCGTCGAAGGACAGGGCCTCACCAGCCATCACGCGCCCGACGAGCGGGCCAAACTGCGGCCAGATGTCTGACCACGCCATCTCAAAGGGCTGTCCAAGCGCCTTCGGATGCTTCGACCCAAGAACGCCAGCATAGGCGTCGTTGTAGAGCAACGTCAGCGCGGACCCCCAGGCGAGGAACATCGGCTGCTTGGCCGCAAGCACCAGGCAAACAGCCGTCCGCAGGCTCTGCGGCCACGCATCCGGCGCTCCGACCGGGGTATTCGACCAATCAAAGGCTCGCACACGCTCGGCCATGTCACCACCGCAGGCCACAAACCAAGCGCCTGGCGGGTGCCCGGCTTGTTCAAGCGTTGTCACAAAACGGTCGGCTCCCGGTCAATGGCCGGCGCCACCGCGCAAAGCCTCGGATTTGTTATCACGCCGATACCCGCAACAGAATTCACAGTTAGCAAAATCAGGCGAGCCTGCCTCTGCGGCCGCTTCATGCCTGAGGCATGAGCCGACCAGTTGTGGCGGGTCAGGCTCTGCCCACCGGACGAGCCCCCGCCCGTGATCGGCAGATGGGTGAGCTGTGCCCTATGACAAGATTGCAGACGGCAGCGTCACACGGTGCCGTGAATTGCTTACGGCAGCACGCGGTGGGCGATCGCCCCTGGCTGAATCGCAGGGTTGCGCCATCCGCGTTCCCGGCCACCAGATCAGTGCATGATTGGCGTCGTGATCTGATCCGCCAATCATGCGTCAGCTAATCATATTGTATATTCAACAGACAGCGTGCAACCGCGCTGCGATCATTCCGCCGCCATCGCCCGCCCTGCGGCGGCGCGTCCCTGGAATTGCTTGTGGAACTGCCCGTCCTTCATGATCGCGAGCAGGGCGTTGCGATCTTGTAACAGACTGAGGTCCAGCAGCGGATTGCCATCCACCAGCAGGATGTCGGCCAGATAGCCGGTCGCGATGCGCCCCATCTTCTCACCGGACTTGCCGGCCCACGCCTCACCGCCATACGCCGTGGCAGCCCGCAGCACCTCGGACGGTGTGAACCCGAACAGGTTGACAAAGTGCTCCAGGTCGCGCGCTTCCGTCCCCTGCGGTATCCAGGCGAACCCGTAATCCCCGAACGGCAACACCTTGATGCCGGCCTTGTGCATCTTGGTCATCACCTCGATGCCCTTCTCCAGCTCCCGCTTGTTGCCGATCATTTCGGCTACGTCGGTAGTGATGCCCCAGTCTTTCGCCTCATACGTCGTGTTGTAGCGCGCCGCGATCGCCGGGGAGACGTAGTGCTTGTGCTTGACACGCTCCAGCTGCTCGATAGTTTCATCTGTCGCGAAGCTGGCGTGGTAGATGAATTCGACATCGTGCTTCATGCACTGGCGGACCGAGCTGTCGGCATGGGCGTGCGC
>DAICYU010000070.1 GCA_027311485.1 Acetobacteraceae bacterium | reverse complement strand
GCGGTGGCGCGTCCGACCGTAAACCGTCAGACGCCATGACCTTGATTTATCGTGCGATTTACAGCCTGCCGCCGTTTCGGCAGGCTGATCACGCATGCTTGTCTATCGCATAATTCACGCCCTGCCGGCGTTAATCACGCGGTGCCGACCACGCTCTACATGCGGCCGGGCAGCCAGGTGGCGATGGCGGGGAACGCGATCAGGATCGCCAGCCGCACCATGTCGGTCAGCACGAAGGGAATCACGCCGTAGAAGATTGTCGAAAAATCAACATCCTGAACGACCGTTTTGATGACGAACACGTTCATCCCGACCGGCGGGTGGATCAGCCCCAGCTCCACCGTCATGACGATGATGATGCCGAACCAGACCGGATCGAAGCCCAGCGCGGTGATCGCCGGGAAGATAATCGGCACGGTCAGGATGACCATGGCCATGGCATCCATCAGGCAGCCGAGGACCAGGTACATCAGCATGATCACCACCAGGGAGCCGACCGGGCTGAGGCCCAGGCCCAGGATGAAGGCGGTGACCTTCTGCGGCGTTTGTGTAACGGTCAGGAAGTAGCCGAACAGCACCGCGCCGATCAGCACGGTGAACACGGCGGCGGCGGTGCGGGTGGCCTGCAGCAGTGACGCCAGCAGGTCGGCGCGCGACAGGCGGCCGCGCACGGCGCTGATGATGATGGCACCGACCGCGCCCATGCCGCCGGCCTCGGTGGGGGTGAAGACACCACCGTAGAGGCCGCCGATGACGAAGGCGAACAGCAGCAGCGGCGCCCAGACGTCACGTAGCGCCTGCAACCGGTCCCGCCACGGCGCGGGCCGGGCGGCGGGCAGCCACGCGGGCTTCAGCAGGCCGATCAGGGTTATCGTCCCCATGTACATGCTGACGGCCAGTAATCCCGGCAGGATGCCGGCGATGAACAGCTTGCCGATATCCTGTTGCGTAATCAGCCCATAAACTGCCAGCACGATCGATGGCGGGAACATCGCGCCCAGCGTGCCGCCGGCGGCGATGACGCCGGTGGCGAAGGATTTCGGATAGCCGAACTGTCGCATTTCCGGATAGGCGACGGTGGAGAACGTGGCCGCGGTCGCCACCGAGGAGCCGCTGATGGCGGCAAAGCCGGCGCAGGCGGCGATGGTGGCGATGCCCAGCCCGCCGCGCAGATGACCGACGAAGCGGTCGGCGGCGCGAAACAGCTCCCGGCTCATGCCGGTGCGGGAGGCGACGGCGCCCATCAGCAGGAACATCGGGATGACGCCGAACGTGTAGTCGGTGACGATCCGCATGGATGTCTGGCCGATCATCTTCAGCGCCGGTTCGGCGCCGACCAGGGTGCCGAACCCGGTGACGCCGACCAGCCCCATCGCCATACCGACGGGCACACGCAGCAGCATCAGGGCGAACAGGGCGACGAAGCCCAGCACGGCGACGATGTCGGGGGACAGGTCCATTGCTATTCCACCGCCTTTTCGGCCGGCGGGACGGCGAACTGCTGGGGATGGAAGATCAGCCGGTAGGTGCGGATGGCGATCAGCAGCACGGCGGAAACGTCACCCAGCCAGGCGATCAGGGCGAACGGCCAGGTGGGAATGTTCAGGTCGTAGGTCAGCACGTTGTCCCGCATGGTCAGCCTGACCTTGTCGAACAGCATGACGGTCTGCACGGTGACGACGAACAGCAGCACCAGCGTGGCGAACACGTCGATGATGCGCTTGCCGCGCGGCCCCATCGCCGACCAGACCAGATCGACGGTGATGTGGGAACCGCGATAGCTGGTGGCGGCGATGCCCCAGAAGATCAGGATGCCCAGCAGCAGCTTGCCGAAATCGTAACTATCTGGAATCGATACAGAAAACAGGTAGCGCAGCATCACGCTGGCGAAGATGTCCAGCGCAACCAGGCCGACAAACGCGGCGGCGAGCCACTCGATCCCGTCGATGAACCGGTCCATCGCGCGGGCGGACCGGCTGGGACGGAGGGTGATGTCGGCCATTACTCGACCAGTGCGTCGTGGCGCTTGAGCGCGTCCTTGAGTTCCTGCAGCACGGCGTCGGCGTTCTTGACCCGGGACGCCCATTTGGCGGTCAGCGGCGCCGCCGCTTTGCGCCAGGCGGCAAGCTGGTCGGGTGTCAGCTTATACACGTCGTGCCCCGGTTCGGCCTGCAGCTTGGCGATGCCGGCATGTTCGAAATCGGCCCACGGGCTGGCGACCCTTTCCGCCCATTCCGGGGTGCAGTGATCGTCGATCGCCTTGCGCTGGCCGGCGGACAGCGATTCATACTTGTCCTTGTTCATCGCCCAGACGAACGTGGTGGAGAACAGCGGCACGTCCACGTGGTATTTGACCACCTTGTCGATGCCGAACAGCACGATGGAGCCCCAGGGGAAGCTGATCGTATTGGCCACGCCGCGGGCCAGCGCCTCCCGCGCTTCGGGCGCGGATGCCTGGACGTTCGTGCCGCCGAGCAGGGTGACAAATGCACCGACGGTTGCATTGCCGGGACGGACCTTGTCGCCCTTGATGTCGGTGGGCAGCACGATCTTGTGGCGGGAATGCCAGGTGCCGGGATCGTTGACGAAGGCGAAGCAGACGTGAACGTCCTTCATCTCCCGCGCCGCGTATTTCTGATACCACTCATCCATGGCGGCTGACCCGCCTTTGGCGTTGGTCAGCAGGAACGGCAGCTCCCCGGCGGCGATGATGGGGAAGCGGCCGGGCTGGTAGCCGGGGTTGACGAAGGCCAGGTCGGCGATGCCGTCGCGCGCCATGTCGTAATGATCGAACGCCTTGCCGAGTTGTTCCGATGGAAACAGCGTGGCTTTGACGGTGCCGCCGGTTTCCTTCTCGATATCGGCGGCCCAGGCGATCAGGGACGGGTTCAGCGGATGCGCCGGCGGCACCCAGGTGGACATTTTCAGGATCACGGTCTTGTCCTGCGCCCGTGATGGCTGGGCGGCCAGAAGGCCCAGCACTGCGGTCGCCGCCATGACGGCGCGCCCGATCCTGTCGCGATGATGTCCCATCCGGCCGTTCCCCCCACGCATGTTGTTGCATCAGCAGATAGCGGAGCGGCGGCGGATTGGCTAGCGGATCCCGGCGGCTCGAACAGTTACGGGTGGGGACGATTACGGTGGTCGGGTTCAACCGAACAGCGCGGCCATGTCGCACGTGCGGGGTAGCAGGCCCTGTTCTTCGGCGTAACGAAGACACAGCGCGATGCCGGCCCGGTTCGGCTGCAGCCCGTATGGCAACACGTCCGGCCCGACGATCGCGGCAAACCGCGCCTCGGCACTCGGCTCGGTTGCCGCCGTCTTGGCCGCCGAGAACACCTGCATCAGTTCCTCCGGCAGCCACGGATGCGCCTCGACCAGCGCGGTCCGCACGCATAGCAGGTGATTGACCGGATAGGCGCCGGTCTTCGCATACCAGGACGCCGCCGCTGCCGGCGCGTCGGGGATCACCGGCCGCACCGTGGCCGCATCCAGCCCGGGCAGGCCGATCGCCGCGTCAATCTCCCCGGCCAGAAGCATCGCCCGCAGGTCCTGCCCGGGTTCGATGCGGCGCACCTGCGGCGGGTCCACATACCCGGCGACATGGGCGTCCTCGGCGGTCATCCAGGTGATGTCCCGGTGGTCCACGCCATATTCATCCCGCAGGATGCCGCGGACCCAGACGCCGGTGGTCTGCGACCATGCCCGCACCCCGACGCGCCGGCCGCGCAGGTCGGCTGGGCCGCGGATGACGGAGGCCGTGGGACAGAGCAGGGCAGCGTGATGGAACCCGCGCATCACCACGATGGGCAGCCCGGTCAGGGGTTTGCCATAGGCATGAGCCTGGGCCAGCGTCGTCAGCGCGATCTCGCACAGGTCGAATTCCAGCGTCCGCACCATGCGGCGGAAGGCGCGGGTGATGTTCGGCACATCCTCAAACACGAAGCCCACCCGCGCGGACGCCACGGTGCCGTCCCTCACCGCCCGAACGTGCGGGTAGCTGGCGATTGCCGAACGCAGCGTGACGATTGGGGCCATCGTTTCCTCCCTTGCCGCGGTCATCCTATCGCCGGCCGGCCACGTTGACACGTCGCCGATCCGCCGGCTTGCTCGCGCGGAAAGCAACGAGGAAACGTTATGCAAATCGGCTTCAATCTGCCTGTCAGCGGTCCGATGGCGACGCCCGCGGTGATGGCCAGCACCGCGCAACTGGGTGAGGCGCTGGGTTTCGACTACCTGACCATGACCGACCACATCGCACTGCCGGATGTCAGCGCCCCGGGGTATCCGTATTCCACTACGGGAGAATTCTACTCCCCCGAACCCGGCCACCGCATGGAGCAACTGACCGCCGCCGCCTGGGTCGCGGCGCAGACAAGCAAGATCCGGCTGGTGCTGGCGGTGATGGTCGTGCCGCACCGGCCGGCGGTGCTGGCCGCGAAGATGCTGTCCACCATCGACGTGCTGTCCGGCGGGCGGCTGACCGTGGGCATCGGCGCCGGCTGGCTGAAGGTCGAGATCGATGCCGTGGCGACGACTTCGTTTGCCGAACGCGGCGCGGTGACCGACGAATACATGGACGCGATGCGCACCATCTGGACGCAGGAAAAGCCGGTGTTCCACGGCAAATACGTCAACATCGACGGGCTGCTGACCGACCCCAAGCCGGTGCAGAAGCCGCACCCGCCGATCTGGGTGGGCGGCGAGAGCGGGCCGTCCATGCGCCGCGCGGCGCGCATCGGCGATGCCTGGTACCCGATCGGCAGCAACAACGCCCACCTGCTCGACACACTCCCCCGCCTGACCGCCGGCATCGCTCGGCTGCGCGACATGACCAAGGCGGCGGGTCGTGATCCGAATGCGATTGGCGTGGTGTATCGGGTCAAGCGGCACGGCCAGCCGGCGCCGCTCGCCACGGACGGGAACCGCAAGCTGTTCACCGGCAGCGTCGCCAACACGATCGAGGATATCGCGGCGCTGAAGGCGATCGGCGTGACGGCGCTGGATTTCGACTTCGAGGGCCGGGAGGTGGAGAAGTCCACGACAGATATGAAAAAATTCCGCGACGAGGTCTTGTCCAGGATTTAAGTCCATACAACCTGCGGTGGCATGACCCATGCCGCCGCCATTGATCGTCACAGCCATGCCTACCAGTTGCACCGGCAAATCCGGGTGGCGGAGGCGGTTCCGTTGTACCGCGAGGCCCTGGCGCTCGACCCGGGCTACCGCGATGCCTGGAGCAACCTGGGGCTGGCACTGCTGTCGCTGCGGCAGCCGGAGGCGGCGCTGGACTGTCAGCGGGCGGCGTTGCGGATTGATGGTGAGAACGCCGATGCGCACAACAACCTGGGCATGATTCACTATGCGCAGGGGCACATCGCCGAGGCCGAGGCCTGCTTTCGCGCCGCCCTGCGGCTGGACGCCGCGCACGCCAACGCGACGCTGAACCTGGGCGCGATGCGCCAACTGGCGGACCGGCCGGCGGAAGCCGAGGCGCTGTTCCGCCATGCCCTGCGGCTGGGTGCGGAGCCGAGCCGGGGGCATGGGAATCTGGCGTTATCGTTGCTGGAGCAGGCGCGGCCGGCAGAGGCGGAGCGATGCTGCCGGCTCGGGCTGACGGTGAATGCGGACAATGTGCAGGCGCGGGCCAATCTGGCGCTGGCGCTGCTGATGCAGGGCCGGCTGGCGGAGGGTTGGCGGGAATACGAGGCACGCTGGGCGGTGGCGGCCCTGGCCGGTTCGGATGCGGCTGTCGCCGGCACCGGGATGGCAGCCATCGACGCGCTGCCGCAGCCGCGCTGGACCGGGCAAAAGCTGAACGGGGAGACCGTGCTGCTTTGGCCAGAACAGGGGTTCGGTGACGTGCTGCAGTTCTGCCGCTACGTGCCGATGGTTGCGGCGTCGGGGGGACGCGTGGTGCTGGTGGTGCCGAAGGCGCTGCGGCGCGTCATGCAAACCCTGGCGGGCGTGGCCGAACTGATCGACGAGGAAGACGGGGTGCTGCCGCACTTCGATTACCACTGCCCGCTGTTGAGCCTGCCGCTTGCCTTCGGTACGACGCTGGAGACGATTCCGGCACCGGTGCCGTATCTTCAGGGCGATGATGCGCCCTGGGCGGATATCCTCCGGGCCATGCCGGGGCTGAAAGTGGGGCTGGTCTGGGCCGGGAAGTCGCGGACGGCGCAGCCGCATGCGGTGGCGATCGACAAGCGGCGGTCGATGCGGCTGGCCGACATGGCGCCGCTGCTGACGGTGGACGGCTGCAGTTTCGTGTCGCTGCAACGCGGGCCGCCGATGACGCAGATGCGGGATCTGCCGGCAGCGGCCGGGCTGCGCGACGTGGCGGACCGGCTGGCGGATTGGGCCGATACCGCCGGGCTGATCGCCGGGCTGGATCTGGTGATCGCGGTGGATACGGCGGTGGCGCATCTGGCCGGGGCGCTGGGCAAGCCGGTGTGGCTGCTGAACCGGTTCGATACCTGCTGGCGCTGGTTGCTGGATCGCGCGGATACGCCCTGGTACCCGACGATGCGCCTGGTCCGGCAGGCGCATCGGGGTGACTGGGCCGGCGTTATCAGCCGCGCGCGGCAGGCGCTGGCGGAGCTTGCGGCTGACTCCTCGACCCTGGCCGACCGTTCGGATCGGGCCGGCTGAGGATCAGCGTATGGCGCCAGGCTGATGATCAGCTTACCGCAACAAGCTGATCGTCAGTTTCCAATACCAGGCGGATCCTCACCCCATCGTGCCGCTCGGCACGGCCATGCGCGTCCGGCCCAGCCAGTGCCAGCCGACGACGATGAAGGCGATCAGCACCGGCGGCACGACGGTCAGGTTCAGCGCATTCCAGCCGGCCGTCGCCTCCACGGCGCCGGAGGTGACGGCGGTCAGCGCCACGCTGCCGAAGACGATGAAATCGTGCGTCGCCTGGACCCGCACCCGCTCCTCGGGCAGGTAGGATGAGGTCAGCAGCGTCGTCCCGCCGACGAACATGAAGTTCCAGCCGACCCCCAGCAGCGACAACGCCACCAGGAAGGTGGCGAAGTACGGTGCCTGATAGACGTTCACCACGACACAGCCCAGCGTCAGAAGCCCGCCGACGGCGATGATGCGATGCACGCCGAAGCGCTGGATCAGGCGCCCGGTGATGAAGCCCGGCAGGAACATGGCGATGGAATGGGTGCGGATCACGTCCGCGCTGGCGCCGACGTCGAAGCCGCACAACAGCATCTGCAACGGGGTCGACGACATGACCAGGTTCATCGTGCCGTAGCCGACGAGCGAGCTGACCACCGCCGTGACGAAGGTCGGGCGCGCCAGGATGGTGCGGAACGGAATCGCCAGCCGTGTGTAGGTCTGTGCCGGCGGCACCCGCACGAAGCTCAGGATGACCGACGTGATCAGCGGCAGGATCGGCAGGCACAGATAGGTTGCCAGGAACACGTCGTCGGGGATGATGGCATTGGTGCGCTTGACCAGCTCAGGGCCGATGATCGCCGAGACGACGCCGCCGGCCAGCACCAGGGAAATCGCGCGCGCCTTGGCGGCAGGGTCGGCGACCTCGGCGGCGGCGAAGCGCAGGTGCTGGGCGATGCCAAAGCCCAGGCCGGCGGGTACCGCGCCCAGGCAGTACAGCGGAAAATTATGCAGCCAGATGCCGGCGGCGAAGGTCAGGCTGCCGGTGATCATGATGGCGCAGCCCAGCCAGAAACCGCCGCGGCGGCCGAAGCGCGGGAAAGCGTAGCCCGCAACCACCGAGGCTGCCATGACCGCGACCATCTGGATGGCGATCGGCAGCGTGTTCAAGGCGTGGCCACCCAGGCGGTAGCCAACCAGGGCCGCCATCACCGCCTGTCCGGACATGACCGCATTGGTCAGCGCCTGACAGGCGAACAGCAGCCAGACATTCCTGTTCATTCTTCGGGACGTCCCCAGCCCAATTAGAAATGGCTCCAGCCGCCGCTTGTCAGAGCAAACGGTTCTCCGCTGGCCGTACGCACCATGACCGCGGGCGGGCCGGAATGGAAGTGCCCGATCCGCGTCACCGGTATGCCGGCCTGGGCGGCGGCCTGGCGCAACGCGGCCTCCTGCGCTGGGGGGACGGCCATCAGCACTTCGTAATCATCGCCGCCGGTCAGGCAGGTTGGCAGCCAGTCCGGGCCGGCCTTGCGCGCGGCGTCGGACAGCGGGACGTCCTGCACGGCGATCTCGGCGGCCAGGCCGCTTTCGCGGCAGATATGGCCGAGGTCCTGCACCAGGCCGTCCGACACATCCATCGAAGCCGAGGCGATGCCGGCCAGCGGGAAGCCAACCCGTGGCTGCGGCAGGCGGTAGCGGCCAAGCAGAAAGCCTGTCGGGTCGGTCAGCTTGCCGCGGGCCACCGCGAGACCCAGCGCGCCGTCGCCGATGGTGCCGGTGACCCAGACTCCGTCACCGGCCTGGGCGCCGGAGCGGTGCACGGCGGTGCCGGGCGCGACATGGCCGATGATGGTCAGTGACAGCGAAACCGGCCCGGGGGTGGACGTGGTGTCGCCGCCCAGCAGCGTGACCCCGTAGGTCGCCTGGTCCTGCGCCAAACCGGCGGCGAATGCGGCAAACCAGGAATCCGGCGTGGCCGGCGGCGCGGAGACCGTCATCAGGTAGCCCAGCGGCACCGCGCCCTTGGCGGCGAGGTCCGACAGGTTCACGCGCAGCAGCTTCCGCGCCACCAGGTCCGGCGGATCGTCGGGCAGGAAGTGCACGCCCGCGACCATGGCATCGACGGTCAGCACCAGGTCCCGCCCGGGCGGCGGCGTCAGCAGGGCGGCATCGTCACGCAGATCCAGCGCGCCCGGGCCGGCGAGCGGGCGGAAGTGTCGGGCGATCAGGGCGAATTCGGCGGGCAGTTCCATGCGGCCTTCAGTAGCGCATCAGGCCGTGCCGGCGCCATGCGGCGGTGACCTTGTCGCGCACGGCGGTCGCGGTCACCCAGTCGATGTTGATCCGCCGGCTGACGGTCTGTGGATCGGCGCCAGCCTTCGCCAGCACGGCGGGGGGAACATCGGCCCGCGGGTTCACCGGGGCGTAGAACAATGTGCGTGTCAGCAGCGCCTGCGCCTCGGGGCCCAGCAGCCAGGCGATCAGCGTGCGGGCGGCATCCGGCGCGGTGCTGCCCTTGATCAGGTTGATGGTCACCGGCAGCGCCGGGCTGCCATCATCGGGAATGACCGTGGCATAGCGTCCGGGCGTTTGCCGGACCTGGTATTGCGCGCGGGCGTTCCACCCCGGGCCGATTGCCGCATCGCCGGCGGCGATGGCGGTGTAGGTGTTGGGCACCGGGTCCCAGACGGCGACCCGGGGACGCAGCGCCGACAGCGCGGTCAATGCGGCTTCCAGCGATTCGGCCGGGTTGCGGCCGCCGAACAGGGTCGCGGCGATCGAGGTCATGGCCAGCGCGATCGGGTCGGGCGCGGTGGGCAGCGTCAGGCGGTTGCCGATCGCCGGATCCCACAGGTTGCGCCACAGGCGCGGCGGCTGGGTGAAGCGCCTGGGATCGTAGCCGAGGGCGAGGGTGTCCACCATCAGCACCGGTCCCGCTCCCTGCGGTGGTGGTGCCTGCGATGTTGCGGCCCCTTGTGGTGTTGAGGTTGCCTGGGGTGGCGAGCCTTGCGGCGGCACGGCCTGTGGGATCAGGTCTTTTAGCACCGGCATGGCGTCCGGCGTGATCGCATCGAGCAGACCTTCCTTCGCCGCCTGTGCCGCGACCCCCACCTCCAGCAACGCGACGTCGATATAGGGCAGCATCCGCTGCTCCTGCATCAGCGACAGAGTCTGGAACCCGCTGCCGGCCGCATAGAAGAAGACGCCGATGCCGGGATGCGCTTTGCGGAACGCCGCCAGGACGACGCCGTCGAACAGATCCTGGAACCATCCGCCCGGTCCGGCGATGGTGACGCCGGCGGCCGCGCGCGCTCCCGCCGCCGGCAGTGTCAGCACGCCGGCGGCGAGGGCCTGTGCGGCCAAATCGCGGCGGGTCAGGGTGCGGTGGATGCCAACGCCCCGGGTGGGAGTGCCCTGGATGGGAGTGCCCCCGGTGGGAGCGTTCTGGGGGGGAGCGTTCTGGGTGGGAGCGTCATCGCTGAACGCAGTGTCGGCTGCGGGCTGGCCGTTGGCGCATTGGCCGCCGGTGCTGCCGCAATCGGGGGCTCGGAGGGACGGGGCAGGGGGTATGCGAGCGGGCACCGGGACTCACCTGGGTCGTGTGTTGCATCGTTAGCACTGATTCGACGGCGAGCTGGTCCTGTCATTCATTACGGATGTGCTATACGGGCGCGCCGGGTCGGAAAGACCGGCCTGGCGTCGGGGCATTTTGCGTGAGTCGATCGCCTTCCATTCCCGCCGGGCGCCGCGCCGGCGTGTGTCCCTGGGTAGGTACCTGGGTACGTCCCTGGGCGCGCCGCCTGGCCTGGGCGCGCTGCCCGGCTCAGTCGCTGTCTCATTCCGCGGCGCCGCGCAGCCTGTGGCGGGCGGCGGCGCTGGGTCTGTGCGTGCTGGGTCTGTGCGTGGCGGTACTGGCGCCGCTGCTGGTCGTCGACATGCCGCCGCTGGTGGATTACCCGAACCATCTGGCGCGGGCATTCGTGCTGGCGTCATTGCCGGCCGATCCGGTGCTGGCGCGATTCTATGCACCGCATTGGTCGCTGACGCCGAACCTGGCGCTGGACCTTGTCGCGCCGCCGCTGATGCACTGGTTGCCGGTGCAGGTCGTCGGTCGCCTGCTGATCGCCGCCGCCCTGCTGCTGCCGGTCCTGGGCACGCTCGCCTATCGCGCCGCGCTTGACGCCGGCGAAGGCTGGTGGGCGCTCGGCGTCGGCTTTGCCGCCTACAACACCTGCCTTCTCTACGGCTTCCTCAATTTCGACGTCGCGCTCGGCCTTGCCCTGGTGCTGGCGGCGGGGTGGCTGCGGTGGCGGCGGAACCGGCCGGTGGCGGCGCTGCTGCTGGGCATGGCCGGCGCCGTAACGCTGTTTATGTGCCACCTGATGGGGCTGGTGTTCTTCGCCGCGCTGATCGGCGGGGCGGAACTGGCCGACATCCTGCCAACCCACCCGGACGGGCTGCTGCGCACGGCACTGCGCCGGGGTGCGGTGCTGCTGCCGGTGTTTGCCGCGCCGGCCGGCCTGTATGCCGCGTCGGCGCTGCGGGGGCTGGGCGGCGACGCGGTCTACCTGTCGCCGCTGGCCAAGCCGGCGCAACTGCTGACGGTGTTCGCCAATTACCAGCCGCCGTTGGACCTGGCCACCGCCGCGCTGCTGATCGCCATCCCCGCCGTCGCCCTGATGTGCCGCCGTGGCCGGGTGCCGCCCCCGGCGCTTGGCGCCGGCGTGCTGCTGCTGGCCGGGTTTCTGGCCGCGCCGTTCGCCTGGAAGGGCACGTACTGGCTGGATACGCGCTTCGCCGTGATGCTGGCGTTCCTGCTGTTCGCCGCCTTCGTGCCGTCACGCTGGCCGGGGTCGGTGCGCAACGCCGTCGCCGCGCTGCTGATCGTGCTGTTCGCGGCGCGCATGGGCATCCTGACCGATGCCTGGATCGGCCATCGCGCCGACCTGGCGGACCTGCGGACGGTGCTGGCCCCGGTGCGGCCGGGGCAGGCGGTCTATGTGGCGGAGGTCGGCTTTGATGAAGCGCCTGCCTACTGGGCCGCCAACCCGCGCTGGCGGCGCCTGTCGGCAACCGAGCGCACGGATGAGCATCTGGGCGCGCTGGCGCTGATCGAGCATCGCGCCTGGTGGCCGTTCGAGTTCGACAATCCGTCCCAACAGCCGCTGGAAACGCTGCCGCCGTATCGTGACCTGGCGGCGCGTGTCGGCCACATGCCGCATTATGCCGACATCGCGCACGCCGACCTGTGCGGCTTCGATGTGCTGCTGCTGCAGGACGCCGACGCGATGCCCGACCTGCCGCGGGACCGGTTCCGGCTGCTGGCACGATCCGGATTTGCGGCCTTGTATTCCATTTTGTCATGTGCGCCGCCGTGACGCCTTGCCGGAAGATGAACGATCCGGCAAAACCGCGTTTCTGTCGGGAAAGGAGCCAGACCGCGTGATCTTGTTGCAGGTGGTGGTAAGCGGCCTGCTTATGGGCGCGGTCTATGCACTGTTCTCATCCGGCCTCACGTTGATCTGGGGCATGATGAATGTGGTGAATTTCGCGCATGGCGACTTCGTCATGCTGGCGATGTATGCCGCGTTCTTCGCCTTCTCCCTGCTGAAGCTGGGGCCGTTGTTCTTCGTTCCGGGCGCGGCCGCGGCGCTGTTCGTTCTG
>DAICYU010000709.1 GCA_027311485.1 Acetobacteraceae bacterium | reverse complement strand
TGACCGCCGCCGATTTCCCGGACATTGCATCCGAGGAAGCCTTTGTCGGTGAAGGCCCGATGAATTTCCGCGACCTGTCGCTGAACATCATGGCCCGCGGTAAGGTCCTGTACGAAGGTCATGCCTTGGCCGCGGTGGCGGCGTCATCGTCGGCGATCGCCGACGAAGCGCTGGGTCTGATCGATGTTCAGTACGACGTACTGCCACATGTAATCGACGCCGAGGCGGCGATGGCCGACGACGCGCCGATCCTGCACGAGGACCTGTTCACCAGCGGCGTTGATCCGAAGCCGACGAAGCCGTCGAACATCGCCAAGGTGGTGACCTTCCGCAAGGGCGATGCCGAAGCCGGCTTCAAGGACGCCGACGTGATCGTCGAGGGGCGTTACACGACTCAGCCCGTGCACCAGGCTTATATTGAGCCACATGCCTGCCTGGCGACCTGGTCGCCGGACGGCCAGGTGCAGATCCACAGCTCCAGCCAGGGCCACTTCATGGTCCGTGCCTACACGGCCAAGCTGCTGGGCATCAATCTGGCCAATATCCGCGTCAACCCGGCGGAGATCGGCGGCGGTTTCGGCGGCAAGACACTTGTCTATCTGGAGCCAGTGGCGGTCGCGCTGTCGCGCAAGTCCGGCAGGACGGTGAAGATGCAGATGACGCGCGAGGAGGTCTTTCGGGCATCCGGCCCGACCTCCGGCGCGACCGTCGAAGTCAAGCTCGGCGCCAAGAAGGACGGCACCATCGTCGCCGCCAAGCAGGTGCTGAAGTATCAGGCCGGAGCGTTCCCAGGCTCCCCGATCGGGCCGGGCTGCATGTGCGGCTTCGCCATGTATGACCTGCCGAACGTGGATGTCGTCGGCTACGACGTCGTCAGCAATCGGCCGAAGGTCGCCGCCTATCGCGCGCCGGGCGCACCGATCACGTCCTTCGCGGTGGAAAGCGCGGTGGATGAACTGGCTGAGAAGCTGGGCATCGATCCGCTGACGCTGCGGGAGAAGAATGCGGCGAAGAACGGCACCAAGACACATTACGGGCCGACGCACCAGAACATCGGCTTCACCGCCGTGCTGGACGCGGTGAAGTCACATCCGCACTGGAAGTCACCGCTGAAGCCCGGGCAGGGCAGGGGCCTGGCCTGCGGATTCTGGTTCAATATCGGCGGCGAGTCCTCGGCGCAGGTGCATGTCAATGAGGACGGAACGGTGACCGCCGCGACCGGAAGCCCGGATATCGGCGGTTCGCGCGCATCGATCGGCATGATGGTGGCCGAGGTGCTGGGCGTGCCGGCGACCACCGTGCGCACCATCGTCGCGGATACGGCGTCGATCGGGTTCACCCATCTGACCGGCGGTTCGCGCGTGACCTTCGCCACCGGCATGGCGGCGACGCAGGCGGCTGAGAAGGTGGTCGATGACCTGAAACGCCGAGCAGCGCAGATCTGGGACATTCCGGTTGAGGCAGTGGAGTGGAAGGACGGCGCGGCCTATCCGGCGGGATCGAATGCCGGCGCGTTTGAGCCGTTGGATCTTGCGGCACTGGCGCTGAAGGCCGCACGGACCGGCGGTCCGATCATTGCCGAAGTCTCGGTCAATGCGCAGGGTGCCGGGGCGGGCTTTGGCGCGCATATCTGCGACGTGTCGGTGGACAGGGAAACCGGTCACGTCACGATCGAGCGCTACACCGCGGTGCAGGACGTCGGGAAGGCGATCCATCCAAGCTATGTGGAAGGCCAGATCCAGGGCGGTGCGGCGCAGGGCATCGGCTGGGCGTTGAACGAGGAATACATCTACAACGCCAAGGGGCAGTTGGAGAATCCGGGATTCTTGGATTACCGGGTGCCGGTGGCCTCCGACGTCCCGATGATCGAAGCCGTGCTGGTGGAAGTGCCAAACCCGCGGCATCCGTTCGGCGCGCGTGGCGTGGGTGAGGTGCCGATTGTGCCGCCCATGGCCGCGATCGCCAACGCGATCCATGGTGCTACGGGGCTGCGCATGCGCGATCTGCCAATGTCTCCGCCAAAGGTGCGGGCGGCGTTGGACGCTGCTGCCGGCTGATGCCGAAAGTCGTTCTCTCCTCGGGTTCCGCCAGCCTTGCCCTGATGGGCGGGCAGACGGAATTCGAGGTGGAGGCGACGAATTTCCGGCGCCTGGTGCTGGAGCTTGAGCGGCGGTTCCCGGGTCTCGGCCGGCAGGTGGATGAGAGTATGGCCGTGGCGATCGACGGCGAGATTTTTCAGGATGCCTACGGGGTCGAACTGCGGCCGGACAGCGAGATTTATTTGATTCCGAAGATTGGCGGTGGGTAGTGCGCCGCGCGAACTGACACCTGCGCGAATGCAGATCA
>DAICYU010000708.1 GCA_027311485.1 Acetobacteraceae bacterium | reverse complement strand
GGCGGTGGATGTGCGGACATGTGAATCCCCTTCGCTACAGGAAATCCAACGACGTACACAGCAGGGGGTGCACGGGTCGCACTGCAGGAGGGCCGCGCAGCAGAGGGGCGGAGACGCCACCCGTATCAGCGCCCCACCGCCGACAGCGGCGGCGCCACATCCTCCAATGACCGCCGCTCCGCGTTTCCGGCCAGGCGCGCCGCGACGATGCCGGCCAGCACCATCAATCCGCCGCCGAGAAGATAGCCGTAGAAGATCGAAAGTCGCGATCCCGTATCGATCAGCGCGCCGAACAGCGATGGCCCGGCCACGCCGCCGACGCCGGTGCCAAAGGCGTAGAACAGGGCGATGGCGATGGCCCGCACCTCCAGCGGGAAGCTTTCGCCGACCGTCAGGTAGGCGGAACTGGCGGCGGCTGAGGCGATGAAGAAAATCACTGTCCAGGCCAGCGTTTGCTGGACGGCGTCCAGCCAGCCCAGGACGAACAGCCAGCCGGTCAGCACCATCAGCACGCCGGACAGGGCATAGGTCACGGTGATCATCACGCGCCGCCCGACCGTATCGAACAGGCGTCCCAGGATCAGCGGGCCGAGGAAGTTGCCGATGGCAAAGGGCAGCATGAACAGCCCGACATGGCCCGAGGCGACGCGGTAGAAGCGGGTGAGGATCAGCGCATAGGTGAAGAATACGGCATTGTAGCAGAACGCCTGCGCCGCCATTAGCGTGACGCCGAGCCAGGTCTGCGTGCGGTAGGTGGTGATCAACGCCTCCATGCCGGGGCGGAACCAGGATTTTATGTCGGTGCGCAGCCTCAGTTCCCCGGGCGGCACGGGTGGCAGCGGCTTGCCGGTTTCGCGGGTGATGCGAACCTCTATTTCGGAAACGATCCGTTCCGCTTCGGCTGGCTGGCCATGCGTCATCAGCCAGCGCGGGCTTTCCGGCAGGAACTGACGCAGGAAGAGCACGATGAATCCCAGTACGCCCCCGATGATGAAGGCGGCGCGCCAGCCGATCTCCGGTGGCATGATCGCCGGGTCCAGCACGACGTAGGCGCCGAGGGCGCCGATGGCGGCGCCGAGCCAGAAGCTGCCGTTGACGACGAGGTCGGTGAAGCCGCGGCGGCGGGCGGGAATCAGTTCCTGGATCGTTGCGTTCACCGCGGCGTACTCGCCGCCGATGCCGGCCCCGGTGATCATGCGGAACACGGCGAATGACCAGAAGTTCCAGGACAGGCCGCAGGCGATCGTTGCGACCAGGTACACCAGGACGGTGATGGTGAACAGCTTCTTGCGGCCCAGCCGGTCGGTCAGCCAGCCGAAGAACAGGGCGCCGGCGACCGCGCCCACCAGATAGGCACTGGCGGCGGCGCCGACCTGCGCCCCGGTCAGGTGCATCACCGGGCTGTCGGCCAGAGCGCCAGCCAACGAGCCGACGACGGTGACCTCCAGCCCGTCGAGGATCCAGGCGATGCCCAGGGCGATGATCACCAACCAGTGGAAACGGCTCCATGGCAGGCGGTCCAGCCGGTTCGGGACATTCGTTACGTAGAAATCAGCCCCGTCTGACATTGTTCTCCCCGGCATTGCTCCCCCCGCATTTCTGTTGCCTAATCGCCGGGCGGCGATCCCGGAGAAACGAACAGATGAGTGATTTCGAGACGTCCCTGGAGTCAACAATTGCGCGATGGCACGGTATTTCCGCGCCGAACGAGCCTGCACGGCGGCTGGCGGCGGAGCTTGAGGACCTGATCACGGCATTTGAATCGCTGCGCGGCACGATTGTTTTTGAGGATGAGCCCGCGACGTTCGAACTGGCGTTGCAGGCAACGAAGGATCAGCTGTGATGGTTGCCCTTGCGAATGTCACCCTGGTGCAGGCCGCCGACATGGTGGCGAAGGGTGAGGCGACGTCGGTCGAGCTGCTCCACGCCTGCTGGGCCAACCTGGACGCCATGAACCAGATGGTCAACGCGGTGATCTGGGAGGAACGCGAAGCCGCCGAGGCCGCCGCTCGCGCCGCGGACCAGGCGGTGCGCGACAAAAAGCCGCTGGGGCGGCTGCATGGCGTGCCGATGGCACACAAGGACATGTATTATCAGGCCGGCAAACTCAGCACATGCGGATCGGTGCTGCGCAAGGACTATCGTCCGACCGTCACGGCAACTGTCATCGAGCGGCTGGCGGCGGCGGGCGCCTATACGTTTGCCGGGCTGAACATGGCGGAGTTCGCGCAGAACCCGACCGGGCACAACAAGACCTTCGGCAACTGCCACAATCCATGGAACCTGCCGTATATCACCGGCGGATCGTCGTCGGGGTCGGGCGCATCGGTGGCGGCCCGGTTCAACTAC
>DAICYU010000707.1 GCA_027311485.1 Acetobacteraceae bacterium | reverse complement strand
GACATCGCCGAAACACCCACCAACCCGCTGACCCATTTCCTCGGGGCCGGGGCCGGGCGTGGCATATCGCCCAATCCGTTCTTCGACCTCCGCTGGTATGTCGGCTGCTACAAGGATGTCGCCGACTCCGGCATGAATCCGCTGGTGCATTTCATCCGCGTCGGCGCGGCCGAGGGGCGGCGCCCGCACCCGGCTGTCGATCTGCTGGCCTACCGCAAGTCGCACCCGGGTTGCCCGCAGGACGCACTCGGCGCCTACTACCATCTGCTGACACACGAAAGCCCGGCGACGTTCTTTGCGCCGAAGGCGGGCCTGGACTGGCCGTCGGTGCAGAAGCAGCTGCGCCAGGCCGGACTGTTCGATCCCGATATCTACCGCAGCGTGAATGAGGATCTTGCGACCCTCACCGCGGATCTCGACGAACATTTCGCCCGCGTCGGCATTCACGAAGGCCGCCCGTTCACCAACGCCACGGCGGTTGCCCGGGTGCTGGCGAAGAACGCACCCACCCTCACCACCGCCCAAGCCACCTACCTGACCCGGGCCGAGCAGGCGGATGCGCTGGGACATGCGGACCCGACGCTGCAATGGTTCCGGCAGCGGAAGCCCAGCATCGGCGTGTTCTGCAACACCGAAGGCAATTTCTACATGCAGGAAATCGCCGACCTGCTGGCCGACGGGCTCCGCCACGTGGGCATTCCCACCGCCCGCCGCGACCAGACCGCCGCGCGGGAGGAGCCGTTCGATCTGCGCATCTTCGTCGCGCCGCACGAGTTTTTCTACCTCGGCCGCGGCATGGCGTGGCAGGACGCGGCGGGTGATGCCAACACGGTGCTGTACAATGTCGAGCAGATGCAGACCCAATGGTTCTGCCGGGCGTTCAAGCTGCTGCTGATGGCGCCGCTGGTGATCGACATCAACTTTCAATCGGCCGAGATCCTGCGGCAACTCGGCTGCCAGTCGGTGCACTTCCTGCCGGGCCATCTGCCCGCCGCGCCGTTTACCACGCCGGTCGAGGATGTGTCGGACATCACGCTCGCCCAGGGATACGGCTGGGCGCGGCGGCCGTTCAACTGGATGCAGCAGGATGCGCTGGATGACCGGCCGATCGACATCCTGTTCATCGGCGCCAGCTCCCCCCGGCGCGACAAGGCATTGAACGCGCTGCTGGAGCTGACCGACCAGTACCGGTTCCTGTGCGTCTACAAGCCAACCGGCACGCCGCTGACGGCGAAGAACCAGTTGGCGTCGTCCGGGCGGATCAACTGCGCCCTGGCGCAGCGGTCCAAAATCGTCCTCAACATCTATCGCGACTGGCTCGGCTATTTCGATTGGTCGCGGATCGTGCAGATGGGGTTCTGGCAGGGGGCGTGCGTGGTGTCAGACCCGGGGTTGGCCCATCCGATCTATCAACCCGGCGTGCATTTTCAGGAGGAACCGGTGCGCCATCTGGGTGAACTGACGCGCTGGTTGCTGGAAACGCCGGATGGGCGCGCGACGCTGGACTCCACGCGGCGGGCCGGCACCGCGCGGGCACGGGCGTTGGGGGCGATGCCGGTGGCGCTGGCGCCGGTGCTGGATCGCCTGCGCACGCTGCTGCCGGCATGAGCACGCCGATGAACGCGGCGGCGCTGCGGCTGTTCGATGTCGCGCGCCTGGGCCGGTTGGAATTTGAAAGCGGCGGCGACGCAGCGGCGCAGGTCGGTGTGGTGATCCCGCTTTATAATTACGGCAGCCTGATCGAGGAATGCCTGCGCTCACTTCTGGATCAGGACCTGCCGCGGTTTGCGGTGACGGTGATCGACGATGCGTCGCAGGATGACGGACGGGCGCGGGCGATCGCGTTGCTGCACCGGTGGTCGAGCCGGTTCAGCCGCGTCCGTGTGGTTCGGCATGTGCGCAACCAGGGCTTGTCGATGGCGCGCAACAGCGGGATCGCGTGGTCGCCCGAGCCGTATCTGTTCATGCTGGACGCCGACAACCGCCTGCGCCCGCCGGCCTTGTCGCGGTTGCTGGAAGCGCTGGCGTGCTCGGGCGCGCCGTTCGTGTATTCCCAGTTGCGGCTGTTCGGTGACGTCTCCGGCGTGGGCGTGGCGGATATCTGGGAGCCGGAGCGGCTGCGCAAGGGCAACTACATTGACGCGATGGCGCTGATCCGGCGCGATGTGCTGGTGGCGATGAAGGGCTACGCGGTGCTGGCCGACGATCATGGGTGGGAGGATTACGACCTGTGGTGCCGGTTCGCCGCGGCCGGGTTGCAGGGTGTGTTCCTGCCGGAAGTGCTGTGCGATTACCGCGTGCATGGCACGTCGATGCTGCGGACCCAGACCAATCGCCATTTTGACGCTCTG
>DAICYU010000706.1 GCA_027311485.1 Acetobacteraceae bacterium | reverse complement strand
GTAGTTCCGGCGCGCCGCCACCGAGACATCGGCGCCCTTCGGGCTCATGAGCGCCGCCAGACCCACGCCGGAGGCGCCGCCGCCGACGATCAGCACGCGCTGGCCGGCAAAACGCTCCAGGAAGTGGTGCTCGATGCTGTGGGTGCAGAGCGGGCCGCGAATCGCGTCAAGCTCGGGCGGCACGTAGCTGAAACTTGCAATACCGGCGGCAATCACCACGCGCCGCGAAGTAACGACCTCGTCATTGTCGAGCCGGAGAGCAAAACAGTTCCTGTTCCATTCCAGATTAACCACCCAGCGATCATCCAGCATCGGCACGAAGCGTCGCTGGAAAGCGACGCCATAGTCGCAGAACGTCCGCAGCGGCACGGGCAGACCGGTTTCCTGGTATGGCAGGCCGTGGTCCGCGCAGTATTCCTTCAGTGGGAAGGCGCCGTCAGGATGCCAAAGGTTAGAGGCAAAACCTTCAGATTTCAACACCATACCTTCGGGCATACGGTTCCGCCAGGTATGCATGGGTTGGCCGAAAACCCGGATATTCAGCCCGGCGGCAGCAAGGTGTGCCCCCAGAGAAAGACCGTATGGTCCGGCACCGATAATCGCGACGTCTGTCACCGTGCCCATTTGTGTCCTGCTCCCAGGCGTGACGTGAAGGGACTCATCACAAGCACTCCATCGCTGTGGCAATTTGCTTTTCTTGCCGTTGCGCCTATGGTTCTCTGACGCAACAGCAATAACACCTGATCGCAGAACGGACCTTGTCTTGTCCAGTAACTCACTCGTAAATGATGGTAGAGCAATGCGGACGCAGCCGTTGCAACTATTACGTAGGTCTGAAGCGTTACCACCCGATACCATAGCTCCTGAAAGGTCGGGATCGGTGCAACCGCCAAACCCGCTTGCAGAAGATGTGGCGTCCGACGCTCAGCCGACAAGGCGTGACCCACATGTTCTGCTGGCGACAACAGGCCATCTGCCTTCCACCGCACGGCTTGCGATGGAATTGCATGACGCTGGCGCGACGGTCAGCCTGATTGCCCCCCGGAACCACCCGGCGCGGACGCTGGATCTGCTGACGCACGAACTGGTGTATCACGCAGCCACGCCGACGGCTACCCTCGCACGCGCCATCACGCGGCTGAGACCCGACATGGTGATCGCCTGCGATGAACGGACCGTGCGCGACCTGCACGCGATCTGCCGCGAAACCCGCAGTGCTGCCCTGCGTACCTTTCATCCAGCGATGCTCGGCGCCGCTGACCCGTTTTGAAACGATCACCTCACGCGCGGAGCTGCTGGCCCTGGCGCAGGAGAACGGGGTCCGCGTACCGGAGTCCATGGCGCTGCCGGATGTCCGGGCGCTGCAGCGCTGGATGGAAACGCACCCCACGCCGTTTGTTCTGAAAGCGGATGGAAGCTGGTCGGGCTTCGGCGTACGCATCATCTCGGACCCGGCGAAGGCCGAGGATGCGTTCGCCGACCTGCTGCAGCCGATCGGCTTGCGGTTCGCACTGCGCGAGTCCGTGTTGGAAGGCAATCACTTCGGATTTCGCGCCTGGTTGCAGCGGGAACGGCCGGCACTGTCCGTCCAGACCTTCATCGACGGCTGGCCGGCGAATATCGGCGTGGCGTGCTGGCAGGGAGAGATGCTGGCGGCGACGTGCGCTGAAGCGGTATCGACGGAATCGGCCACCGGCCCATCAACCGTGTCCCGCATCATCCATAATCCGGAGATGGTGGAAGCCGCCCGGCGGATCGTGAAGGCGCTGGGCATGTCCGGGCTGATCGGCTTCGACTTCATGATCGAGGCTGCAACCGGCGCCGCCTACCTGATCGAGATGAACCCGCGCAACACGCCGATCTGCACCCTGCGCCTTGGCCAGGGTCGTGACCTGCCGGAGGCGTTGCTGGCCGCCGTCGTCGGACGGCCGATGCGGGAGCGTCCGCCACGAACCGAACGTGACATAATCGTTACTTTTCCGGAGACTTGGACACTCGATCCGTCAAGTAACTTCTTGCGGAGCGGCTATCACGATGTGCCGTGGGAGCAGCCGGACCTGGTGCGCAGGCTGATGCAGCCTGAACGGCGCGACCGTTATCTGATTTTCCGCCTGTTGCGGCGGGTGTGGCTGGCCGGGCGGAAACGCCCGGGCGCCGAGGGCTGATCGCAGGGTTGTCCGCCGCCGGGGTCGTATCGCCCCGGCGACGGAGCCGCGTCAGGTGAGGCTGTGTGTCAGCAGGCTGGCCAGGCTGGTGCCGCTGGCGCCGCCGCTGCTGCTGCGGGCTGCTGCGGCTGCTGCGGCGGCTGCTGCTGCGGCTTCTCGTGCATCTGCGCCGCCGCCGCCGCCGCT
>DAICYU010000705.1 GCA_027311485.1 Acetobacteraceae bacterium | reverse complement strand
ATTACTTCGACGAGCCATGGGCGACGCTGCACTGGAAGGCGGAAGGGACACTGGAGTACTCGTCCCTGCTGTTCATTCCGGGTATGAAGCCGTTCGACGTTGTCGACAACGACCGCGACTCGCATATCCGGCTACATGTCCGGCGCATGTTCATCACCGACAAGGCCGACCTGCTGCCACACTGGCTAAGGTTCGTGTCCGGCGTGGTCGACACCGAGGACCTGCCGCTGAACGTCTCCCGCGAGATGCTGCAGACGACGCCGGTGCTGGCGCGTATCCGCAAGGCCCTGATCAGCCGGGTACTGTCGGAACTGAAGACACGCAGCAAGGAAGCGGAAGACTATACCAAATTCTGGGACAATTTCGGACCAATCCTGAAGGAAGGCGTCTGGGAGGACGCCGAACACCGGACCGAGATCGCACCGCTGCTGCGCTTTCGCTCCTCCACCCAGGAAGGTTGGACATCCTTGCCTGATTACGCGGCGCGGATGCAGGAAGGACAGGAAACGATCTACTTCCTGACCGGCGATCATGCCGAAGCACTCAAGACATCACCGCAGCTCGAAGGGTTCCACGCCAAGGGGCTGGAGGTGCTGCTGATGTCCGACCCGATCGACTCGTTCTGGCCGGAACGGCTGGACACGTTCGAGGGCAAGAAGCTGCGCAGCGTGACCGAAGCGGCCGAGGATCTGGCCAAGGGCGAGGATCAGCCGGACATCACACCGCTGGTGACCGCCATGAAGGCCGCCCTCGGCGACCGCGTATCCGACGTTCGCGCCACCGGCCGGCTGACCAACAGCGCGGTCGTGCTGGCGTCGAGCGGCAAGGGACCGGACCTGCAGATGCAGCGGCTGATGCGGCGGGCCGGCAAGGCGGCGATGCCTGCCGCGCCGGTACTGGAGGTGAACCCGCGGCACAAGCTGATCGAGACATTGTCGGCGAAGCATGAGGATGCCGGGTTGATCGCCGACGCCGCGGCGACCCTGCTGGACCTGGCGCTGGTGCAGGAGGGAGACCTGCCTGCCGATACCACGGCGTTCGCGCGGCGGGTTACCACCCTGCTGACGGGCAGCCTGGGATAAAATCCGAAACCGAAACGGCGGCGTTCAGGCCGTCGTTTCGGCCGCTACTTTCCGCGTTGTCAGGTCTGGGCAAGACTGGGGAAGGTGACAACGGGCACCTGATGCCTATCTCTCCCCGAGGAAAACCTGCCAATGCTGAACCAGCCCCTCGACTGCATCCTTAACGCGCCGGACGGTACACGCCCGGTCCATCTGCTTCGGCCGGATGGTCTGGGCAGGTTTGTGGAAACCCTGCCAGCGCCTCAGGCCGCCTTTCTCCGTGATACGGCCTTCGAGGCGAAGGCAGGGGAGTTGCGCCTGTTGCCCGGCCCGGATGGCGTGGTCGGCGCGGTGCTGGGCCTGGGCAGTGACTTGTCGCCGTTCGCGTTTGGCGCCCTGCCCGGGCAGTTGCCGGAAGCCCTGACCTGGCGGCTGGAACCAGGCGACTATGACCCTGCGGTCGCTGTGCTCGGCTATGCACTGGGCGCGTACCGCTACACGCGGTTTCACGACGCCGGCCGTGCCGCGGCGCGCCTGTTCGTTCCCCCCGGCTGTGAATCCAGCCTGTCCCAGGCAGCGGCGACCTGGATGGTGCGGGACCTGATCAATACGCCAGCGAATATCCTTGGCCCGGTCGAACTGGGCGACGTTGTCGTGTCGCTCGCGGATCGCTATGGCGCGACCCACCGGGTCTATGCGGATGCGGAACTGACCGCATCCTACCCGACGGTTGCAACAGTGGGCCAGGGTTCGGCGCGGCCACCGCGGGTTGTGGTATTTCACTGGCGGGGCAACCGGGCCACGGACGAGTCACCGTTGCTCTCATTGTGTGGCAAGGGTGTCTGTTTCGATACCGGCGGGTACGACCTGAAGCCGTCGGCCGGCATGCTGCGGATGAAGAAGGACATGGGTGGCGCCGCCACCGTCCTGGGACTCGCGCGCATTGTCATGGAAGCCGATCTGCCCATTCGCCTTGCGGTTCGCATCGGTTGCGTAGAAAACTCCGTTTCGGGTACGGCAATGCGGCCGTCGGACGTGATCCGCACCCGTTCCGGCCTAACGGTTGAGGTCGGCAATACCGACGCCGAGGGGCGGCTGGTCCTTTGCGATCTGCTGGACGATGCCTGCGATGAACATCCAGCCCTGCTGATCGACTGCGCAACGTTGACCGGTGCGGCCCGCGTGGCATTGGGGCCGGATCTGCCCGCACTGTTTTGTAACGACGACGCGCTGGCCGACTCACTTTTGCGACATGGTAACGTCGTACATGACCCGCTTTGGCGCCTGCCGCTATGG
>DAICYU010000704.1 GCA_027311485.1 Acetobacteraceae bacterium | reverse complement strand
CTCCAGCGGTTCAGCAACGATGGTGGCGACGCGGGAGGGATCGGCGCCCGGCTCGACCTCGAGCTTCTCAGGCTTAATCAGAGATTGCCAGTTTCTCTGAATGACAGCGCTTTGCCTCATGCAAACACCTTTCAAACCGCGCAGTCTTAATGACCGCAACTGGCGCGGCTGATGTCACTGGGACAAATTCAAGCCGCAGCCCGTTGATTCGCAGCCGGCAGAACCGACGCGAACAGAAAATCAGACACGCCGGCGCTTGCGCGGCCGGCACCCGTTATGCGGGATCGGCGTCATGTCACGGATCGTCGACACCGCGAAGCCAACCGCCTGCAGGGCACGAAGGGCGCTTTCACGACCGGACCCAGGCCCGCTGACCTCGATCTCAAGCGTCTCCATGCCATGTTCACGGGCCTTGCGACCGGCGTCTTCAGCAGCCACCTGTGCCGCATAAGGCGTGCTTTTACGGCTGCCCTTGAAGCCCTGGCTACCGGCCGACGACCAAGCGATGGCATTGCCCTGCGCGTCGGTGATGGTGATAACCGTGTTGTTGAATGTCGCGGCGACGTGGGCAACGCCGGAGGTGATGTTCTTACGCTCCTTGCGCCGGGGGCGGGCGGCGGCGGGTTTCGCCATGGTGGTTTCAATCCTGCTTTGAACGTGTAACCGCGCCGGAAGCCGGCGCGGCGCGTCAGATGACAGACGGTCGGTAACCCGACCTTACTTGGTGACTTTTTTCTTGCCGGCGATCGCCACGGCCTTGCCCTTGCGGGTGCGGGCATTGGTGTGCGTGCGCTGGCCACGGACCGGAAGGCCCCGGCGATGGCGCAGACCGCGGTAGCACCCAAGATCCATCAAGCGCTTGATGTTCATCGCGACTTCACGCCGGAGATCGCCTTCAACGCGAAACTCACGGTCGATCAATTCGCGGATCCGCAGCACTTCCTCGTCCGAAAGCTGATTGACCCGGCGATCGTCAGGAATGCTAAGCTTCTGGCAGATCTCGGCTGCTTTCGTCGGGCCGATCCCGTAGATGTAGCGGAGTCCGATCGTGACCCGCTTATTTGTAGGAATGTTCACGCCGGCAATACGCGCCACGCTGATTTCTCCTGCCGGCTGTGGACCGGACTACGATTGGACTATGCGTAAGAGGCGCCAAACCTTTACAGGCGGCGCCGGAGCGCGGGACTATAGTTGCCGCCGCGCAGGAGTCAACGGAGAGTTGTCAACTCTCCGTTATTGGGGCAGACCTTTTAGCGCCGCTTCAATGGATTTCCGCCAGCACTTGGTCGATCTGCCGCGCAACCTCATCAATCGACGCCATACCGTCAACCACCTGCAGAATGCCCGCCTGCGCATAATGCGGAATGATCGGCGCGGTCTGTTTGTGGTACGCGTCCAAACGCGCACCAACCGTCTCGCGATTGTCGTCCGCTCGGCGGGTGAACTCGGTGGAGCCGCATACGTCGCAGACGCCAGCTTTCGCGGTCGGCTTGAACTGATCGTGATAACCTGTACCGCATTTGGCGCAAGTGAACCGGCCCGCGATGCGGTCTGTCAGCGCAGCATCGTCCACCTGCAGCTCGATCACCGCGTCCAGTGACAGATTCTTGCCCGCCAGCATCATGTCCAGCGCCTGCGCCTGCGGCACGGTGCGCGGAAAGCCATCCAGGATGAAGCCCCTGGCGGCATCCGGCTTGTCCAGCCGCGAGGACAGCATGCGAACCAGGATATCGTCGGAGACCAGTTTCCCGGCCTCCATTACGGCTTTCGCTTCCCGACCGATTGGGGTGCCGGCAGCAACTTCCGCCCGCAGCATGTCCCCGGTCGAGATCTGGACTATCCCGTGGCGTTCTTCCAGCCGCTTGGCCTGAGTGCCTTTGCCCGCACCAGGCGGGCCTAAAAGAATGAGTTTCACCGTCTCCCCTTTGTCCGGGCCTTGCGGATAAGCCCTTCGTATTGGTGTGCCAGCAAGTGCGACTGGATCTGCGTCACTGTATCCATAGTAACGGAGACGACAATCAGAATCGAGGTGCCGCCGAAATAGAACGGCAGCCCGTAATCGCTGATCAGCACCTCGGGCAGCAGGCAGATCAGTACCAGGTAGATACCGCCCACCGTTGTCAGGCGCGTCAGGATCCGGTCGAAGTAGTTGGCCGTGGCTGTGCCGGGGCGAATGCCCGGGATAAAGCCGCCGTATTTCTTCAGGTTGTCGGCCGTTTCCTCGGGGTTGAAGACGACCGCGACGTAGAAGAAGCAGAAGAAGATGATGCCCGCCGCATAGAGCGCCATATAGAGCGGCTGGCCGTGCGCGAGATACTGGTTGATCGTGATGAGGAAATCGCCCCAGGCGGTGTCGCCC
>DAICYU010000703.1 GCA_027311485.1 Acetobacteraceae bacterium | reverse complement strand
GCCAGGGCTTGCGCATCAGCATGCGCGGCACCGCAACCTACCGCCGGAGCGTGCAACCGCAACAGGACATGGTTCCGGTCGAACGCGCACTGCGGGGCATGTTTGAACGCGCTGATCCGGGGTTTTATCCCAACTTGCCACTCGCCAGGGGCACCGCACATTCGTTTGTGTTCACCACGGACGTACCCGACCCATCCGCGGGGACCATGCGCCGAGCGGACGTGCGGCTGGACGTCGAGGCGGGGCATCTGGTTTTGTGGTGGACACCGCACACTCACGGCGCCTGGATGTTGCGTATGTGGCCAGGGACGCCCCGGATACCTGGGTGTCCGCGTGGACGAAACCATATCTGCCCGCCCGGGTCCGGCTGACCGTGACAGACGGGGAAGGGGGCATGTCCTGGCCCCCCGTCATCGTCGCCCTGCCGCGGGAACAGGCCGAGGAATGAGAAAGTCGCCCATACAGCAGGCAGGTTTACGGCAGGCAGGCTTTGCTCTGGTTGTCGTCCTATGGACCGTCGCCATTCTTGCGCTGCTGGTCACAAGCGTCACCGTCGGCGCAGGGCGGGAGAGCCGGCTGACCACCACGCTGCGCGATCAGGCCATCGGTCGGGCCGCGGCCGATGGCGTCGTATCGTCGGTCATCATGGAATACCTGCGCGCCGGCGCGGCGTTGCCGGGAATGCGCCGTTTCGGCGGACTGCCTGTCAGCGTTGCGCTGGAAGACCTGTCGGGCCGGATCAACCCGAATGTGGTTCCCGCCCCGATGCTGATGGCGCTGCTGGTACAGCTTGGGGTCGCGCCGCAGGCCGCTGAAAATCTGGCGGCGGCCATTGTGGACTGGCGGTCGCCAGGCCTGCGGCCAAGCCCGCATGGCGCCAAGGCCGCCGAATACCGGGCAGCGGGACGAGCATACGGACCGCTGGGCCGCCCGTTCGAAAGCCTGGATGAACTTGGCGACGTCCTGGGAATGAATCCCGTGCTTCTGGCCGCCCTGAAACCTCACTTGACGTTATGGACCAGCAGTGATCCCGATCCTGCCTATGCCGATGCGCTTGTTCTGGTTGCCCTCAGGGCCAGCGGGGCGCCGCCGTTTGGCGCTCGCGGCACAGAGGCCCGCGTTATGGCCATTCGGGCAGCGGCGCATCTGCATGAAGGCGAAGTCGCCACCCGACGTGCGGTGATCCGGTTCGGCTTCTCGCCAGACGGTCGGGCCTGGCGGATCCTGGAGTGGGATGATGGCGATGCCGGAAACGAATAGAGGCCGGACCTGATCCTCGCTGATATGGGGTTCGAAGCTGACATGGGCTCGCAGACACCGTAACGAACCTGTCATGTAATGTTCCGATGAATGCGATGACTTCATATGCGTGCGGCGATTATCGGTTCCGCTGTGCGCCCGCGCTGCCGCATGGCGTTGGCTTCAATGATAGTGATAGAAGGAACCTGACGATGATCCGCTTTGCTTTGGCGCTGCTTCTGGTTGTGGGCAGCATGACAACTGTCCATGCGGCTGACGCCAAAACCGACGCCTGCACGGAAGGGCAACAGAACATTGCCACGCGTGTGAAGACATTCCACGGCGAACACCGGATCGCCCAGTTGATCGAGGGCGACCTGGAGCGGGCGAGCCAGGAACAGGCCGAAGGCGACACGGATGAGTGCCTGGAGGCGCTGGTTCACGCCGACAAACTGCTCCGCGGTGAATTCTGAAAGGAGTGTGACGCCCTGTCACGCATACCGGATTGCATCAGGTTGATTGCCGGGGCGACAGTCACGTCGGCGACGATACGCCTCCGCCGGTTTGCGGCCGGCGGATTGTCCCGGAAAATCGACGCAGAGTCAGGTGGTGGACATTCCGCCACCTTGGTTTCGTTGCCTGCATGCTACCCGCAGCGCGGTCATAATCTGACCGAAAGGGTTCCGGCATCTGGCCGCGTCCTTGCAGCGGTCCGCTCCCAACGCCTGCCGGTGATTATGTCTCGAATTTCCTACTTAACGAACTGGAACAAATAAATCGTTGCAAGTGCGGATCTGCCGGCGCAGCCTTCACGAATTTGCAGCCGGATTGATGAAACTTCGGCGTCATACGGACAGGTAACTGTCCGCCACGCTCACGTGATGGCATACCCTTGTCGTTGTGGCGGTTTAACGGTCTGGCTTCCGACCGGTTTCCCGCTACGCACCGATGTTTAGCACTGCGGTGAATGAATGTTGCGCAGTCTGGTAATCGCCGATGGGACGCTTCGCTCCGTGCTCATGGCGCCGGCGGTGAACGCCGGACAGCGTGCCGCCGTCGTCGCGCGCGATCGGCCTATGGCGGGCTCCGCCATGGCAGCCGTCGCCGGACATGCCGCGCT
>DAICYU010000702.1 GCA_027311485.1 Acetobacteraceae bacterium | reverse complement strand
GTAGCGCCGGAAATTGGGCCCGCCACGTGGTGTAATCGACCAGCGTACCGTCCGCGCGGGTCGGCACGCGGCTGGGCGGGGGCGTCGAACCATCGGTTGCCCATCGGTCCATCGCATCCAGCAGAGCGCGGAACAGCATCGACGTCGCCACCGTATTCGACAGGTTCAGGCCGATGCCACGTTGCGGCGCCCCCAGCAGCGGGTTCGCCGAGTGCTGCGAACTGGCCCAGAAATAGACGCGCACGCTTTCTGGCTGCGGCAGGTCGTTCCCCTGCGTATCCGTATGCACAAGGGAGCCGCGGCGTACCCAGTATTCGGATGCGGTCTGTGTATGGAAGACCAGCGGGTCTGTCTCCGGCCGCTTCAAAATCGCATCCTGACGCCCGGTCAGGTGATCGACCGAATAGGCGTAGGAGAACGGAAAGCTGTCCGCGATGTTGAAATGATCTTCATATTGCTGTCCGCCGGCGACGATCGGGCTGGCGAAGCGATGGTTTAGCCATTTCCGTCCGGCGCCGGCCACATGCGGCATGATGCCGTCGAACACCCGCCGGCCAGCCTGGTCGGCGTTGTAGCCGCGATAGACGAAATCCCGCAGGCAGCGCCCGGTTTGTGAGCGACCCCAGCCATAGGCCATGCGCGTACCAGCCAGGGGATTGGCATTGCTCTGATCGTATTTCAGGAAACTGACGAAGTCCCGCACCGCCACATGGCCCAGGCCCATCGGCTTCGGATCGCGCGCCATATAGACAAGCTCATAGATCCACCCGGGCTGGAAGCCCGCCGGATAGTGGATGAACTGGTCGGACGGCATAATCGCCCGCTCCGCCCCGCCACTCTCAGCGCCGGCGCCGCGGAGCTCCTGCGCGAATGTCCAGTCTGTGGCAGGGATCGTCTCGGGTGGGTCATACGGATAGCGGCGGCGGGTGAAGACCGCATCCCGTGCATCACGGGATGCGACCGGATACGAGGAAGCCGCGATACGGCCGCTGAGCGGCAGCGTCGTGCTGCCCGGCGCATCGACGATGAACTCGGTGCGCACGCGGCCGGTGATCGGGCGGCCTTGATCGGTGGCAACCGGCAGGTCCAGCACCAGCCGGCCATCGCCAGGTAGAATGTCGCCTTCCCAGGCCAGCCAGACTATCGCATAGCCGCGGCGCATCAGAAAGCCGTTGCCGGCATGCTCCAGCGCTAAGGGGGCGTTACTGTGGGGTGCGTCATTGAAGAACTGCAGCGCGCGCTTGTGGCCGCGGTTTCCGTAATCGAACAACAGCCTCCGGTTGCCGCAGTCGGGTGCAACCGGGCGCAGGATCATGAAGTCGGCGGCAAATCGCACTCGCCCGTCGGCGTCGCGTGGCGCCTTGTCCAGGTCCACCACGTCGGCCTGCGCCGCGGCCAGCGGATCGACGGCGAACAGCACCCTTCCGGACAGCCGCTCATAGGCGCCTGTATCGCCGAAGGAATGTCCCCCGGCGAATGGTCGGCGGTCCTCTACCCGTACTTCCAGTGTGTTGGCCATGCGCCGAGCCTCCCCGGTTCAGTCTGCGCGACACTTGGTTGATGCTCAAGCGTGGGACACGGACTCCCTCGGGATGAACCGATACAGCCACGCGGACAGAAGCGCCGACAGCAACAGGAATGCGCCCATTCCGGCCAGTCCGGCGGTAAAGGACCCGGTCGCGCCGCGCAGCCAGCCGACCACCGCTGGCCCGACGAAGCCGCCCAGCGTGCCCACTGAGTTGATGAACGCCAATCCACCCGCGGCGGCGACGCCCGTCAGGAAGCGCGCCGGAATCGCCCATAACACAGCGCGGGCCGCGGTGATGCCAATCAGCGCCACGGTCAGCCACAGGAATGATACCCAGAACGCGCCGGAGGCCACCGACAGCAGCAGGCCCGCCGTGGCAACGAAGCAGGTGACGATCAGGTGGAAGACACGCCGACCGCCCCGGTCAACGGCAGCGGCCCACAGCATCATGCCGATGGCAGCCAGCACATAGGGGCCAGCGGACACGAACCCAACCGCCAGGTTGGAATGCACGTGCGCCTTGATGATCTGTGGCACCCAGATGCTCACGCCGTAGGAGCCCGTTGTGAAGCCGAACTGGATCAATGCCAGGATCATCACCCGCTTGTCGCGCAGCGCCGCCCGGAAATGCGTCACCGCCTTGTGCCGGGGCTCGGCGGTAATCCGCCGTTCCACCGCGGCGCGTTGCTCCGGTGTCAGCCAGGTGGCAGTGGCAGGGCTGTCGGCCAGCGTGTACAGGAGCAGAAATCCAACGATCGTCGCCGGCACCCCTTCGATAATGAACATCCACTGCCAGCCGGACAGGCCGCCCAGATGATCAAGCCCAAGCAGG
>DAICYU010000701.1 GCA_027311485.1 Acetobacteraceae bacterium | reverse complement strand
GCAACACCGGGCGTGGCGACCGCGACCCTGGCCGCCACCACGCCCGGCGTCTGGCAGGTCACGCAAGGCCAACGCTCCGCCTATGCCGCCGCCGGGGCGGCGAACCCGCCGGAACTGGCTGACCTGCGGGCGACCGCGACGATCGCGGGGCCGTTGGCGCGGGCCTCGGGCGGTGGCGTGCACTGGCTGGCCGGCGCAGCCGTGCCGGAACTGCGGCGAACCGAGGACGGCCGCAGCGCGTCCGGCAGTGCCTGGATCGGGCTGGAGCAGCGGCACGACCATGTTGTGACCGGCGTCGCGGCGCTGCAACTGCTGCCCGGCTGGGTGTCGCTGCCGATGATGCTGGGGCTGCTGATACTGGCCTGGCGGCGGGAGGGGCGCTGAAACGCGCCGCGGGGCAATAACCGCCGCCTGAGGCTGGGCCAGTGTTGGCCGGGACAGCCTCGCGGCGGCGGTTTCCGGTTTCGTTACGCCGGCGTGAACGCGGGGATGTCCGCCCGCTGCACCGCCTCCATCGGCTTCGGCCACCACCGATGTTCCCAGTCGGCGTAGACCTTCCTCAGCGTCGGCATGACCTTTTCCGCGAACATCCTGGTATTGTAGCGGGTCAGTTCCTTGTTCATGTTGCCGAACTGCATCAGCAGCATCAGGTTGCCGACGTTCAGGTTTTCGGCCAGCTCGACGATCTGCTCGGTCACCTGGGACGGGGAGCCGATGACGATGTAGCCAGAGTCTACAAGTTACTGCATTTCGCTGGGCCGAGCCTGGGAGCGTGCGGCGGCTGCGCTGACCTGACTGGTGAGGCCGAAGCGCATCGTCGCCTCGGTGGTATAGCCCGGCGGGGCGGCGAAACGGGGATCGACGTGCAGGCAGCGACCGAAGAAGTATTCGGCGGCATCACGATAAATCTCCAAGGCTTGGTCGCGGCTTTCCGCAACCGCCACGGTCTGTGCGAAACCGGCACGGTAGGGATTGCGGTCCTTGCCCAGCCGGTCCATTTCGGCCCAGAACCCATCCATCGTCGCCTTGCCGACCTTGTGGCCGTAGTAGGACAGGTAGCAGTACACGTAATCCATCTGCGCGCACCACTGCCATGTCTCGACCGAGCCGCCGCCTGGAATCCAGACCGGCGGGTGCGGCTGCTGCACCGGCCGCGGCCAGATGTTGACGTAACGCTGCTGGTTGAAGCGGCCGTTGAAGGCGAAGGTTTCCTTGTCCTGCCACGCGCGCATGACCAGGTCGTGCGCTTCCAGATAGCGTTCGCGCAACTGGCTGGGATTCTGCCCGTAGGCGAAACAATCGTCCATCGGCGTGCCTACCGGGAAGCTGGCGATCAGCCGGCCCCCGGAGATGCAGTCTAGCATGGCAAATTCCTCGGCCACCCGTGTCGGCGGGTTGTACAGGGCGAGGGAATTGCCCATGACGCAGATCGTGGCGTCCTGGGTCCGCCGAGCGAGGGAGGCGGCGATGAGGTTCGGCGACGGCATGAGGCCGTAGCCGTTGGAATGATGCTCATTGACGCAGATGGCGTCGTAGCCGCAATCGGCGGCGTATTCGAGCTCATCCATGAAGTCGTTGTACATCAGATGCGCACGCTTCGGGTCGAACAGCGAGGAATGGATATCGACCCAGACCGAAGGATGCTTCTGTTTGAAGTCCTCCGGCAGCTCGGTGTACGGCATCAGGTGGAACCACATCAGCTTCATCGTTTGCCTCCCTGCTCTTGCTACCGATCAGTAGCCGCAGGTTCCGCAAAGGGCAATTCCCGAAAGGGCGACACGCCGATCTACTTGCCGCTGTTATCCTGCGGCAGCTGCTGGGATTTCGTCGCGTCGGGCTTGGGGGCAGGTTTCGGCGCCGGGCGGGGTTCCACCGGGTCGGTGATAACATCGAAATCGAACATACCGCGTTTCATGACAGGCTCCTGAGGGGTTGCCCCTTGGCCGGACCATCGACGGCGGATTTCGCGATATGAAAAACGAAAGCCGCCTGGATGGGGCGGCTTCGGGGGTCTGCTACGAGTGCACGATCCTAGGCCGCTGGGAAATACCAGCGATACCAAAATCGCGAGGCTGCAACTGAGTTGGCCATGCGCATCAAATACGCCATTGCGGCGTGGAAAACAAGTGCAGCGCGGAACACAGGCCGCCCGCAAACGTTACCTGCGCAACGGGAAGTGATGGGCGAGCGAAGCGATGTGTCCCCACGTCTGCCGCGCCCGGGGCATGCGTTCAGATCCCGGTAAACTGAAGAAGGAGAAGCCAATGGCACAGGCTCGATTGCTGCAAGCCGTCTGTACGGTGGCAATGCTGGCGGCGGTACCTGCGTTCGCACAGAACACCGCGATGCCCCCGGCGAACCAGACCGGCGGCAACGG
>DAICYU010000700.1 GCA_027311485.1 Acetobacteraceae bacterium | reverse complement strand
GCCGAAGATCCGGCGCGCGACTTTGCGCCGTCGATCGGACGCCTGGTGCTGTTTTGTACACCAAATGAAACGACGCAGGTCCGCGTCGATACGGGCTTTGGCACCGGCGACAGCGTTTCGGTCCACTACGATGCCATGCTGGCCAAGCTGATTTGCCATGGTCCGACGCGAGAGGCGGCGTTGCGCACAATGCAGCAATCCCTCTCGGCTTGCTTCGTTGCCGGTGTTGCCAGTAATCTCGATCTGCTCGGCCGTATTGTTTCTCACCCGGATTTCAACGCTGGCGGCATCGACACAGGGTTCATCGCCCGCGAAGCGGCGACCCTGCTGGCAGGGCAGGGTACGCCGTCGGCGGAGGTTCTGGCGATCGCGGCCCTGGCAACGCTGGGCGCCGAAGCCCGTCCGCCCGCTGGCGACGGCGATCCCCATTCGCCCTGGAATGAACGGGACCTGTGGTGGGTGAACGCAAATGCGCGGCGTACCCTGGAATTCTCCGACGGCACCGAGACGTGGCCGGTGGCGGTGGCCCGGGACGGTGCACAATGGCGATTTCAGATCGATAACGACTCGATCCTGGGCATGGCGACGCCGCTGCCTGACGGGCAGATGCGGGTCTCCCTGAACGGTGGATGGGACGGCGTCCTGGCGAATATCGACCATCATGTCGTGACGCTGCGGTGGCAAGGCGTCACTTGGCGGTTGAGCCTGCTTGACCGGCTGGAGGCTGCCGACGAGCAGGAGGACGCGGCCGATCGCCTCGTCGCGCCAATTCCCGGGCAGGTGACGCAGGTGGCTGTGGCGGCGGGGGATTGTGTCGAGCGCGGGCAGGTCCTTGTCGTGTTGGAAGCGATGAAGACCGTTTTTCGGCTCACGGCGCCGGCCGACAAGGTGATCAGCGAAGTTTCCTGTGCCGCTGGCGAAATGGTTCAGGAGGGGCAAGTGCTAGTTTCGTTCAAAGTTGTGGAATAGGTGATCACTTAAAACGGCATCAAGTATTCCTGAATTCGCGTCCATCATGGAATAGGTTGAGCGGAGCGGGGGCGGCATTACGTGTTTCCTTGCAACTTTTTAGCAGGACACAGACATGCGACGGCTTTTGCCTCTTTTCGCCCTACTTCTCTTTGCAGGCTGCACACCTGGCGCGGACCACCACGAGGTCAATGCGGAGCACCCGGCGCACACCCCGGGCTATACCGGACGCGACATCGTCCCGGGCGATAGCAGCACGATCGCCGGGGACCGGGCCGGAACGGCTGCGCAGCGCACCGACCAGAACGGCGAGCAGCGCTGAACAAAGGCCAGGACCGGCGTTTCGATTGCCGCCGGTCCTGGCGCGTCAGCCCCGCCGAGCGACCAGTTCCAGCAACGGCAGCAGGATTGCGTCTCGTTCAGCGGACAGTTCGGCAATGCTGCGGCCCTGTGCCTCGGCCCTAACTCCTTCGATGATCTGGCGGCAGTTTTCGTCCGACAGCGTGGGCGTCGACATCGTGGCCCACCAGGATTCAAACACCGGGCGGAATTGCTGCAACATATGGTCCATTCCGCCTTCGCCGCCGCCTAGATGGAAGGTCATGTGCGGCCCCATCGCGGCCCAGCGCAGGCCAGGCCCCGCGCTGATGGCGGTATCGACGTCCTCGACACTGGCGAGCCCGGTCACTACGGCGCTCACAGCCTCGCGCCACAACGCCGCCTGTAGCCGATTGGCCAGGTGGCCCGCCGCTTCCTTGCGGATGTGGATCGGCTTTTTGCCGATGTGGCGGTAGAAGTCGATGCACCAGGCTATCGTTTCAGCCGCGGTCTGCCGGCCGCCCACCACTTCCACCAGCGGAATAAGATGCGGTGGGTTGAACGGATGCCCGACGGCGAAGCGGGGTGCGGATTCGAAGCCGTCCTGCATCTCGCTCATGATCAGGCCCGACGTGCTGGAGGCCAGGATGGCGTCCGGCCGCAGCGCCTTGTCGATGCGGGCGAACAGGTCGCGCTTCACCGGCAAGCGTTCCGGGGCATTTTCCTGCACGAAATCGGCTGCGGCGACGGCGGCCTCGGGCGCCGTGTGGAAGTGCCAGGCATTGGGCGAGGCGTCCGCTGCCATGCCCAGGCGACTCATGGCTGGCCACGCTTCGGCGACGTAGCGGCGCACGTAATCGGCGGCTTCGGGCCGGGGGTCCCAGACATCGACGGTCATGCCCCGGGACAGAAACCAGCCGGCCCAGCTCGCGCCAATGGTCCCGGCGCCCAGCACGGCGACGCGTTTCACGTCCGTCGGTTGTGTCACGGATGCATCCTCCTGCCTGCGTCCCGGCTGTTGTGTCATGAGCCTATCCAACGGTCGATAGGTTGTCTCAGGGCGCCGCGTCTGCTTGCCGGATATTTCGTC
>DAICYU010000006.1 GCA_027311485.1 Acetobacteraceae bacterium | reverse complement strand
CAGGGTGCGGCGCCGAAGCCCGATTTGCTTGCAAAGTCCGTATCCCTGTCCCGTGGCCAGAATGATAAGTCGAGCGGTGAGGGTGCGGTTGTCGGCGAGAGAGACGTGCTGGAGGGAGTCGCTTGTATCGATTTTCGTCACGCGCCCCGTAATGACACGTACACTGGGCGGCAGCGCCATGCGGGCGCGTTTCACGAGCGATTCGTAACGCAGACCATAGTTCAACGTCGGCGTTGTGCCAATGACCCGGCCGAACCGCGCGAGGCTGACCGTTTCACCCTTGTAGAGACCGTCTGTCAGGCCTTCCAGCAGGCCGAGACGCGCCAGAACGTCAATCATCGAGCCATCAAGATGCTCTGCCCTGAAGTCACGCGGATATTCCGCATGCCGATCAACCAATCCCACATCATAACCCGCTCGGCTTAGCACCGTGGCTGCAAGGGTGCCGCTGATGCCGCTGCCGATGATGAGGATTTCGCAAGCCTGATCGAGATTTTTCAGTCTGCCTGCGACTTCGTGTGTGGTCACGATCAGCACTCCTGTAGCGCCATTTGTATTCTGGGCGTGAATCAACTGATATCTTATCAACCGAACATGATTGTCGCGCTACCCTTACAGTCATTCGAAAACGTATCTGTCAAATCCTGACTGGAAACGTGCCGGAATGGGAAGCGTTGACTTGAACTTTATGAAATTTCGCACGACGGGTGTGGCGGGAAGGTGCGAATTCGTATCGCTTGGCTTTTGGTCACAGGCGGTTTACCTGAAGTCATGCAACAGGAGGAGATGTTCATGCTGAATCTGAACGGTAAAGTCGCGATCGTGACCGGCGCCGGGTCGGTTGGGCCGGCCGGCAGCAAAATCTGGGGTAACGGCAAGGCCACGGCAGTCCTGCTCGCTCGGCAAGGCGCCTCCGTGTTCCTGCTTGACATCAACGAGGACGCCGCAGCCGAAACCAAAGCGCTTATCGACAAGGAGGGCGGCACCTGTGCGACGCACCGGTGCGACATGATGGTCGCAGCCGACGTGCAGGAGATGGTGCAGGCCTGCATCGACCGGTTCAAGCGAATCGACATTCTGGTCAATAACGTTGGTGGTTCAGCCCCGGGCGACCCCGTCTCCATGACCGAGGAGGTCTGGGATCGGCAGATAAATTTCAATCTCAAAACCGCCTTCCTGGGCTGCAAGTATGTGCTGCCAGTGATGGTGGAGCAGGGTAAGGGGGCCATCGTCAATATTGCTTCGGTGGCCGGCATGCGGAATGATTTTCTAAGTGGCCGATCGCACGTCGGCTACAGCGCGTCGAAGGCAGGCGTCATCCAGCTCTCGCGCTCGGTCGCCGGCACCTATGCAAAAAAGGGTATCCGCGTGAACACCGTCGTGCCGGGCCTGATGCACACACCACTGGTGGAATACCGGCTCGCGCGCACGGTCGGCGGCAATGACGCACAAAAGCTGATCGACGCACGCAACGCGGCCGTGCCAATGGGACACATGGGCGACGCCTGGGATGTGGCCCATGCGGTACTGTTCCTGGTGTCAGATGAGGCACGGTTCATCACCGCGACCGAGATCGTCGTTGACGGCGGAAGCACCGCGACGATGCCATAGCCGCGGCCTGCACCTCCCCTGCGTCACGGCATGAACGCACCGCCATTCACGTGGATCGTCTGCCCGGTGACGTAGCGGGCCTCGGGTGAGCACAGGAAGCGTACCATCGCCGCGACTTCATCCGGATGCCCGCGGCGTCCCACCAGGGCATCCGGCAGCAGCGACCGGCCGTGATTGCCGCCGGCCGCCGCCCCGCGGATGGTCTCGATCGACCCCGGCACGACGATATTGACGGTGATGTCGTCGGCGGCGAGTTCCTTGGCCAGGGCGCGCGTCAGCCCGACCATGCCCGCTTTCGCCGTCACCGCGTGCACCCGCCCGACAGCGCCGACATGCGCCGATATGCCGCCCAGGTTGACGATCGTCCCGCCTCCGGCAGCGGCGATGTGCGGCGCAGCGGCATGGGCGCAATAAAATGCGCTGTCCAGCGTCGCCCCCATGATCTCCCGCCACTCCGCCGGTGTCATTTCGGTGAATTTTGTCTGACGGCGGACGGACGCATTGTTCACCAGCACGTCCAGTCGGCCGAAAGCGGCAACTGCGGCTTCAATCAGTGCCTTGGCCTGCGCCGGATCGCTGATATCCGCCATGTGGACAACGGCCTGCGAACCGGACTCCCGCACCAGACGCGCCGTTTCCTCGCAGTCGTGCCGCGAATGGCGCGCTGTCACCAGAACGCGGAAACCGTCCCGCGCCAGATGCAGCGCAATCGCCCTGCCGATGTTCAGCGCGCTGCCGGTGACGATAGCGGCTTTCGGTTGATCGTTCATGCTATGGTTCGCTCCTTTGGGGTCCTCGCGGATTCGACAGGTCCGGCGGTCTGGTGTGCAATGCGCGGGTAGCAAATCAATGGAGGAAAGCAATGGCCCAGGTTCCCTCATCCGCTTCGCGCGACCGCGTCCGCGACACCGTCCCCAAAATGATCGAAGTCACCGAAAAGGTGCTGTTCGGTGACATCTGGGAACGCCCCGAACTGTCCAAGCGCGACCGCAGCCTGCTCGTCTGTGCGGTGCTGACCGCGACCTACCGGCCTGAGCAGCTGCGTGGCCACCTGCAACGCGCGCTGGATAACGGGCTGACCAAGACCGAAATCTCCGAAATGATCACCCACGTGGCGTTCTACGCCGGCTGGCCGGCCTCGATGTCCGCCGCCAACATCGCGCGCGAAGTGTTCGAGCAGAATCCGTAAGCCTGACCGGTTGGGGGACGACAATGAAGGCGGGCTTCATCGGCCTTGGCACCATGGGTGCCAGCATGGCCGCCAATCTGCAAAAAGGCATTCAGAAGGACGGGCACACCGTCCTGGTCCATGACATGCGGCGGGAGGCAGCGGCACCGCACATCCGCAACGGCGCGACCTGGGCGGACAGCCCTGCCGCGATCGCGGCGGAATGCGATATTATCTTCACCTCGCTGCCGGGGCCGCCCGAATTCGAAGCGGTCACGTATGGCGAGACTGGCCTGCTGTCCACCATCCGGGCCGGCGCGGCGTATTTCGACCTGACGACGAATTCCCCGACCACTGTGCGCAAGGCACACGCCGATTATGAAAAGAAAGGCGCCTATCTGTTCGACGCCCCGGTCAGCGGCGGGCCGAAAGGGGCGGCCAGCGGCAAGCTGGCCATCTGGTGCGGCGGCGATCAGGACGTGTTCGATCGGTGGAAGCCGGTGCTGGACACCATCGGCGATGCGGCCAAATACATTGGCCCGATCGGGGCCGGGTCGGTCGCCAAGCTGGTGCACAACTGCTACGGCTACATTGCCACGGCAGCTGCGGCCGAGGTGTTCAGCATGGGCGTGAAGGCCGGCATCGAGCCGCTGGCGATCTGGGAAGCGGTGCGACAGGGCGCCATCGGCCGGCGCGGCGCGTTCGACTCGCTGACCGACCAGTTCCTGCCCAACAAGTACGAACCCCCCGCCTTCGCGCTGCGGCTCGCGCATAAGGACGTGTCGCTGGCCACCGCGCTGGGGCGGGAATTGAACGTGCCGATGCGGCTGGCCAACCTGGCGTTGGCAGACCTGGCCGAGGGCCTGAACCGTGGCTGGGGCAACCGGGATTCGCGTTCGATCATGGTGCTGCAGACGGAACGGGCCGGTGTCGAGGTGCAGGTCGATCCTCAGCGGCTGACCGAAGCCTTGGAAAACAAGGCGAAGAACGGGTAGCGATGCGCCGTCGGGTTGCATTCGCCGGTGCTCACCAAATATGCAGTTGGTGCAATGCCGAACGAGAGTAGCCCGATGATCCCCCCCGCCATGAGACGCCGGACCGCCAATGTCCGGTAGCAACCTGTTCGGCGAAATTCGCCGCTTCGCGCGTACATCGGGTGCCGTGGGCGGTATCGCCGCCCGCGTCGCGGGGGAGCGGGTGTTCGGCATCAAGACCGACCGTGCGTCGCACGCGGAGGATTTGAAAACCATTCTGGGCGGCCTGAAGGGGCCGCTGATGAAGGTGGCACAGTTCCTGTCCACCGTGCCGGACGCCCTGCCAGCGGAATACGCGGCGGAACTGGCGCAGCTGCAATCGAACGCGCCGCCGATGGGCTGGGCCTTTGTCCGTCGTCGCATGGCCACCGAGCTTGGCGCGGACTGGCAAAGCAAGTTCGCGTCGTTCGACCAGGAGGCTTCGGCTGCGGCCAGCCTCGGGCAGGTGCATCGCGCCTGCCTGCCGGACGGCACCGACGTGGCCTGCAAGCTGCAGTATCCCGACATGCCGAGTACGGTCGAGGCCGACCTGCGGCAGCTGAAGCTGGCCATGGCTGTGTATCATCGCATGGACAACGCGATCCATCAGGATGAGATCTACAAGGAACTGGCGGAACGGCTGCGCGAGGAACTGGATTACACCCGCGAAGCGGCGCAGATGCGGCTTTATACGCTGATGCTGAAGGCGCATCCGGATGTGCATGTGCCGGTGCCGTTCACCGGCTACAGCACGAAGCGGCTGTTGACCATGACGTGGCTGGACGGACGCCCGCTGATGCACCGTCTGGCCGAGGACCCGCCTCAGGAAGAACGCAACCGCATCGCCAAGGCGCTGTTCGAGGCCTGGTACGTCCCGTTCTACCGCTACGGCGTGATCCACGGCGATCCGAATATGGGCAATTACCAGGTACGGCCGGACGGGTCGGTCAACCTGCTGGATTTTGGCACCATCCGCGTTTTCCCCGCCAAATTCGTCCGTGGGGTTATCGACCTGTTCGAGGCGGTGCGCGACCACGACGATGAGAAAGCCCACCATGCCTACGAGACGTGGGGTTTCACCAACCTGACGCGTGAGACGATGGACGTGCTGAATATGTGGGCACGCTTCCTCTACGAACCCCTGGTCGAGGATCGGGTGCGCCGCATCCAGGAAACCAACGACCCCATGTACGGCCGCGAGGTCGCCGAGAAAGTGCACGCAGGCCTGAAGCGCACCGGCGGCGTCAAACCCCCCCGCGAATTCGTCCTCATGGACCGCTCGGCGATCGGCCTGGGCGGCGTGTTCCTGCGGCTGAACGCCGAGCTCAACTGGAGCCAGCTGTTCCAGGAACTCGTCGGAGATCTCGACGTGGACACGCTGGCGCAGCGTCAGGCAGCGGTGTTGGAGGAAGCCGGGGTGCCGCCGGCCGGCTGAATCACGGCGGACTGAATCACAGCGGGCGGGCGTTGCATCAGAGAACGGCGCCTGTGATGGGCCCGCAAGCAGTCCGAACGCGCCGGTCGCATACCCCTCCATACCGGAACAGGAATAGCCACCCGGCCGGCTGCGACACAGCCTGCCGGTGGGTTGGTCTCACAATTTTCTCCAGGTGAAGTATCGCCCCATGATGCGGCCCGCGTGGAACGATGCCACAGGGCTGGTGGCAGGTCAGCGAAATCGAACTGCGTTTGGTGCTGAGAATCATTAAAAGTATTGTTAATGTCGTTTGTTGAACGGATGGCATTTATTTTCTGTCATTCCAAGAGTCGGCAAAGTTAGTCTTGTCACTCAGGTCTGATATCCGCGGGTAGTGACGGCAGGGCGCTATCGCCGTACTTGGCGAAGCGGCTTCGCACCGCATGCGACCATCGCTGCCACTGCACAAGGATATCCCATGCAACCCGCTTTCCTCGGTCAGGTCGGATCGCCGATGCAACCTGCCACGCGCAAGCGCCGGGCGGCGGTTGAAGTGATCAAGGCAGGCCAGCCCCGACCTGCGCCGGACGCCCGCCGAGAGCATGCCGCAGATCCCGCGATTGACCATGCTCCCAAGAGGACTCCGTGACGGCGACTTCGCTTTCCGCGCGCCTGAGCCGCCGTTCCCGCGTTCAACCGGGACGTCTGGCCGCGCCAGCTTGGTTATCGTCGCGCTCCGTCATCGCAGGCTCGTGTCTGGCATATCGCCCGGGGGGCGGAACGGAGGTCCACGTGCCGCGTCAAAGTGTGGATCAGAGGTGGAGCACGTCGCTGCATTCCGTCGCCAGACGCTCCATTAAACCAGTTTCATTGGTGAAAGCAGGAGATCGGCTGTGAACGCGATCGTCCTCATCGCGCTGCAGCGACGGCTTACGTTTGTCGTACTGGCGATCCTTATCCTGCTGTTCGGCGGTTTGGCGGTCTGGAACACGCCGACCGACATCTTCCCGGCGATCCGCATTCCGGTGGTGGGGGTGGTGTGGACCTATAACGGGCTGACGCCGCAGGACATGTCCGGCCGGGTCATCTACTACTTCGAACGAACGATGACGACGACCGTCAGCAATATCGAACATATTGAGAGCCAATCCCTCTACGGCCGCGGGATCATCAAGATCTTCTTTCAGCCTGGCACCGATGTTTCGGCGGCGCAGGCACAGATTACAGCCAGCGCACAGACCGTTCTGAAACAGATGCCCACCGGCATCACCCCGCCGGAAATCCTGGTTTACGACGCGTCCAGCGTTCCGGTGCTGAGCCTTCAGGTGTCCGGGCAGAACCAGACCGTTCAGCAACTCTACGACCTCGCCTCCAACTTCATCCGGCCAGCCTTGATCAGCGTGCCCGGCGTGGCGATCCCGACGCCTTACGGCGGCACGTCACGCGTGGTCGAGGTTGATCTCAATCCGCAGAAACTGCTGCAACACGGCCTGTCTCCGCAGGACGTAACGAATGCGCTCAGCCGGCAGAATCTCGTGCTGCCAGCGGGCGACATGAAGGTCGGGACGCTTGATTTCCTGGTTCAGACCAACGCCGCGCCGATCAACATAGACACATTCGAAAGCATGCCGATCAAGCAGGTCGGCAATGCCATTGTCTATCTGCGCGATGTGGCGTTTGTGCATCGTGGCGGCCCGCCGCAGATCAACATGGTTCTGGTGCACGGTAAGCAGGCCGTGCTGATGAAAGTGCTGAAAACCGGCGATGCCTCGACGCTCGCGGTGGTGGCCGGCATTAAGAAGATGCTTCCCGGAATCGAAAGGAATCTGCCGCCCGGGGTCAAGATCACGCCGTTGAACGACGCGTCGAAGTTCGTTCGGGCGTCCGTTGAGGACGTGGTGCGTGAAATGGCCACCGCGGCCTTCCTGACCGGTATGATGGTGCTGCTGTTCCTGGGTTCCTGGCGGTCGACGCTGATCGTCGCAACCTCGATCCCGTTGTGTATCCTTGTCGCCATCCTGGTGCTGTCCTGGCTTGGGCAGACGATCAACGTGATGACCCTCGGCGGCCTCGCCCTGGCGGTCGGCATCCTGGTGGATGACGCGACCGTCATGATCGAGAACATCGCCTCCCACCTGGAAACCGGGCAGGAGCTTGAGGAGGCGATTATCGACGCGGCGAACCAGATCGTCATCCCGACCTTTGTTTCCACACTGTGCATCTGCATCGTCTGGCTGCCGCTGTTTTCCCTCGGCGGCGTCGGCGGCTACCTGTTCCGGCCGCTGGCCGAGGCGATCGTGTTCGCCATGATCGCCTCTTTTATCCTGTCGCGGACGCTGGTCCCGACCATGGCGGTCTGGTTGCTTGCCGGGCAGGTACACACGGGCGGGCACGGTGAGGGCGGGCATCACCAGGATCCAAACGCCCCCAAACCCGGGGTGTTCAAACGTTTCCAGCTTGGGTTCGAGCGGCGGTTCGACCGCATGCGCAATGGGTACCGCGATCTCCTGAGCGAAGTGACGGTCAATTGTGGGCGCTTCATCCTGGTTTTCCTGGCTCTCACCGTCGCATCGCTGGCCCTTGTCATGTTCCTGGGCAGCAATTTCTTCCCGGAGGTCCGGTCGAATACCCTGGCGCTGCACATGCGGACCCGCATTGGCACCCGCATCGAGGATGCCGGCAAGCTGGCGGTGCTGGTGAACGACCAGATCCATAAGACGCTGCCCGGCAAGGTGCGTAACATCGTCGATAATTGTGGCCTGCCGGTCAGCGGCATCAATGAGGTGTACAGCTCCAGCGGCACCATCGGCCCGCAGGATTGCGACATCACCATCACCCTGGTCTCGAACGACTCGCCGGTGCAACGGTATCGGGAGATGCTGCGGGAGCGGCTGCCGATGGAATTCCCCGGCACCGCCTTCACCTTCCAGCCGGGCGACATCACCGCGCAGATCCTGAATTTCGGCTTGCCCGCGCCGATCGACATCCAGGTCGTCGGACGTGATCAGCGGGCGAATTTCAAATACGCGCGGGAGGTGATGAACAAGATTGCTCTGATCCCGGGTGTCGCCGATGCCAACATCCTGCAGGCATTCGACTCGCCGACGTTGCGTGTCGCGGCGTCCCGTTCCTTCGCCACCCGCACCGGCCTGACTGAAGCCAATATCGCGGACAACGCACTCGCGATGTTGTCGGGCAGCGGCCAGGTTGCCCCGAACTATTGGCTGGATACGGAGAACGGCGTTTCCTATCTGATCAACGTGCAGGCACCGCAACCGGAACTCGACAGCTTCGGGGAGCTGGAGACATTGCCGATCGACGCCGGCACTGGTGATCCGTCGGGCAAGTCCATGCAGATCCTCGGCGCCCTCAGCCGGATTACCCAGACCGGTATGCCGCTGGTTGTTTCGCACTACAACATCACCCCGACCGTGGACGTTTACGCGAGCGTCGAGGGGCGGGATCTTGGTGCGGTCAACGATGCGGTCCAACGGGTCTTGCGGGAGACGGCCAAGGATGTTCCGCACAGCTCTCATGTCGCGGTGCGCGGCCAGGTCGTGACGATGTCGCAATCCTACATCCAGCTTATTGGTGGGCTGCTGTTTGCCGTGATCCTCGTTTATCTTGTCATCGTGGTGAATTTCCAGTCCTGGCTTGACCCGTTCATCATCATCACCGCGCTGCCAGGGGCGTTGGCCGGCATCGCCTGGTCATTGTTCATTACGCATACGACGCTGTCCGTGCCGGCGCTGACCGGGGCGATCATGTGCATGGGAACGGCCACGGCGAACTCGATCCTGGTCGTCAGTTTCGCCCGTGAGCAGTTGGCCGAGCATGGCGACGCGGCAAGGGCGGCGGTTGAAGCCGGATATGCCCGTATACGTCCAGTATTGATGACCGCTTTGGCCATGATCATTGGTATGCTGCCGATGTCCATGAGCAACACCCAGAATGCACCGCTTGGTCGCGCGGTCATGGGCGGGCTGGCGATTGCGACGATTTCAACACTCCTGTTCGTGCCGGCCGTGTTCACGCTTGTTCATGGCCGCCTGATGCACAAGGGCAGCAAGGCCGGGGCATCCTGATGGATCACACGCCGCAGATCGAAGCTGAGCGCAATAGTCGCGAATTTCACGAGGATAGCAGCCGGCGGCGAACGGGCCGGCACCGCAAGCGATGGCTGTTGGCCGGCATCGCGGCCCTGGTTGTGGCAGCCGTCGTCACCTGGGGCGTGATTGAACGCCAGAGCAATGTGGCGCGACTCACGACCGTAGCGCGGCAACAGGCAACGCCGAAGGTGGCGTTGGTCTCGCCCAAACCCGGTCCGACAACGCGCGGTCTGACGTTACCTGGCGATGTGAATCCCTGGTATCAGGCGGATATCTATGCCCAGGTCTCAGGCTACGTGAAAGCCTGGTACAAGGACTACGGCGCCACGGTCCACAAAGGTGAGTTGCTGGCGACAATTTCCACCCCGGACCTCGATCAGCAGTTGCTGCAGGCGCGCGCCCAGCTTCAGGTTGCGAAGGAAAAATACGCCCTTGCCGTCGTCACAGCGAACCGCTGGAAAAAGCTGGCGGGAACCGACGCGGTGTCGCAGCAGACGGTGGACGTGAATGTCGCGTCCGCGAAGGCGGAACAGGCGGCCGTTCAGGCCGCCGAGGACAATGTCGAGCGTTACAAGGCGCAGGAACAGTTCAAGCAGATCGTGGCGCCGTTCGACGGCGTCGTGACTGCCCGGCATACGGATATCGGAAACTACGTTGTGGCGACCGGAGGCAATGCCGAACGGCGCGGCAAGGTCGAAGCGCTGTTCAGCGTGGCCGAGGTCGACAAGCTGCGCATTTTTGTCTCGGTGCCGCAGGATTATTCCCAGTATATCAAGCCTGGCGTCACCGCGACCATGACGCTGTCCCAGTTTCCCGGCCAGACTTTCGAGGCGCGCCTGTTAACGACGGCGAGGGCATTCAACATGACCTCCCGCACCGTGCTGGTTGAGCTTGAAGTTGACAACCCGAAACTTGAGATCTGGCCTGGCGCCTACGGGGAGGTGCATTTCAATCTGCCGACTCCACCGAATATTGTCATTATCCCGGAACAGTCCCTGCTGTTCCGCTCCCACGGCCTGCAGGTCGCGCTGGTCAAGGACGGCAAGATACATCTGCAGGATGTTACGGTTGGCCTGAACTTCGGCACGACAGTGCAGGTGACACAGGGGCTGACTTTGTCTGACCGCCTGATCGCCAACCCGTCTGAAGGCTTGCTGGACGGCCAGCCGGTGCAGGTGGTCGATGCGCCGCCGCAAAACTCCAACCTCGGTAACACGGCCGTTGGTGAAGACGATCAGGCATCCCACAAGAAGTCAGGCTCGACCCCGCCGGAGAGCCACTGACCGATCCGGTTGATCACACCGGATCGGCTGGCATGCCGTTGGGAAAGGCGATCTTGCGGAGGAAATCGGCCGTATAGTCGATTTCCTCCGGCCAGGTCAGGCCAACGCCGCCGGGCAGGATCGTCATCGTCGCGGCGAAGTAGTCACCGTCCCGCAGCGGCGTGAACCAGCCGCCGCGGTCGATGACCGGCAGGAAATCCACCACGCCGCGCACATTGTCGGACCAGGTGATGGTCACTGTATGATCCGCAGACGCAACGGCGTCGGCGATCTCGAACAATGTCATGGCTTCAGGTTGACTTACGCACCCAGGCGGGCGATGCGGCCGGCGGTCAGGCCGCCGTCGATCACCAGTTCGGACCCCGTCATGTGGCTGGACAGATCGGATGCAAGGAACAGGATGCCGTCGGCGATTTCCGACGCCTCCCCGGCCTTGCCGATGGGAACTGTCGCCTCGGCCATCTTGTAGGGGTCGATCGGCTGGTTCTGCCCGACCGGGATCTTGTCCCAGATCGGCGTGGCAATGATTCCGGGATGCACCGAGTTCACGCGGATGCCGTCCCGCGCCTGGGCGCATTCCAGTGCCATCGACTTGGCGAACAGCCGCACCGCCCCCTTGGTGGCGCTGTAACCGGCCAGTCCGGCGGATCCACGCAACCCGGCCACCGACGACAGCATGATCACGGAACCGCCATGGCCGAACTTGCGCATCGCCGGGATGCCGTATTTCACCGTCAGGAATACGCCATCGACGTTGATTGCCATCTGCCGGCGCCAGTCCGCCAGCGACATGTCCAGCGCGCTGCCCATGATGCCGATGCCCGCATTGGCAACCAGTATGTCGAGCCGCCCGTATTTCTCGGCCGCTGCGATCACTGCGGGCCAACCGGCTTCCTCAGTGACGTCATGATGCAGGTAAGTGCCGCCGACTTCCTCGGCCAGGGCGGTTCCGGCCTTATCGTCCAGGTCCGTCAGAACCAGCTTTGCGCCGTTCTGCGCCAGAACACGCGCCGTTGCCGCGCCAATGCCGGACGCCGCCCCGGTGATGATTCCGACCTTGCCCTCAACCAGTCCCATTGTTTCCTCCTCCTTGTTGGCGGGGCAACCATCCCACGAGCCGATCCAAGGTGCCAGACCGGACCGGCCGCTTCCTGGACCCGTGTTCGTTCCCGGCTAAGCTGCCAACCGTCAACAAGGGAAACGTCACCATGCTGCACGGAAAATCCGCCCTGATCACCGGCTCGCTCGGCGGCATCGGCTTTGCCACCGCCCGAGCGCTGGCCGAACTGGGCGCGGATATCACCCTGAACGGCTTTGCCGCCCCGGACGTGATCGAAGCCCGCCTGTCGGACCTGCATGCGCTGGGCGTGCGTGCCCGGCATCACAGCGCCGACCTGCGGGACCCGGCGCACATCGCGGATCTGGTGCAATCGACGACGGCAGAGCATGGCGGGCCGGACATTGTCGTCAACAACGCGGTGGTGCGGTATTTCGGCGCGGTGGAAAACTTCGCCCCGGAACAGTGGGATGAAGCTCTGGCGGTCAACCTGTCGGCGCCGTTCCATACGATCCGGCTGGCGCTTCCCGGCATGAAGCAGAAAGGCTGGGGGCGGATCGTCAACATGGCCTCGATCTACGGCATGTTCGCGACGGTGAACCGCATCGACTACGTCACCACCAAGACGGCGCTGATCGGCCTGACCCGTGCGGTGGCGCTGGAAACGGCACGCACCGGGGTAACCTGCAACGCCATATGTCCGGGCACGGTGCTGACACCGGCGATCGACTGGCGGTTGCGGCAGGAGATGCAGCGCGACGGCACCACGTTCGAGGAAGCCGAGGAAAACTTCCTCGCGGTGCGCCAGCCATCGCGGCGCTTCGTGAAGGATGCGAACGTCGCCGGGCTGATCGCATTCCTGTGCGGGCCGTGTGGTGAGGATATCAACGGCGCCGCCCTGCCGATCGACGGTGCCTGGGCGGCCGGCCGGTAATCAGGTCGCCCAGGGACTGCGGATCGGCAGGGCCGATGACCTCGCCTGCTTCGGTAACGCGGGCGAGGGCAGCCATGATCCCGCCAATCGTTGCGTAATGTTCAGGAGGCATGGCTGGCAAAACAACATCGGACACTGAAGGCAAGATAAGAAGCCGGTCATACCGGGTGCCGAAAAGCGAAGTGGAACCGTTTTGCCCCTCTTGCACAGATTGCATTCGGCGTGCATTCAGGTTTCGTGATAGGCGTGGGAAACGAACGCTGATCCGCTGTTCGGTGCTCCCTATGAATGAAGGATCGGACGCATGCGCCTTGCGGTGCTTAAGGAACGCCGGCCTGCTGAAACGCGCGTGGCCGCAACACCGGAAACGGTAAAGAAACTGATCGCGCTCGGCCTGACGGTCGCCGTTGAAACCGGGGCAGGGGCGCACGCGTCGATTGCCGATAGTGAGTTCTCGGCTGCAGGCGCCGAAATCGCGGCCGATGCCGCGGCGGCGCTGGCAGGCGCCGGGATCGTTTTCGCCGTGCAGACGCCGGATGCCGACGTGCGGGTCGCGATCCCGCGGGGCGCCCTGCTGGTCTGCATCGCCGGGGCATTCGGCGATACGGAACTGGTGCCAAGCCTCGCGGCCGCCGGGATCGACGTCGCGGCGATGGAGATGTTGCCCCGTATCACGCGCGCCCAATCGATGGATGTGCTGTCCAGCCAGGCCAACCTGGCCGGCTACCGCGCGGTGATCGAGGCAGCGGGCACGTTCCAGCGGGGTTTCCCGATGATGATGACCGCTGCCGGCACCGTACCACCGGCTCGGGTGTTCATCATCGGCGCCGGCGTTGCCGGCCTGCAGGCGATTGCCACCGCCCGCCGCCTTGGCGCGATCGTTTCGGCCACCGACGTCCGCCCGGCCGCCAAGGAAGAAATCAAGTCACTGGGCGCGGCTTTCGTCGGCGTCGAGGATTCGGAGACGGCCGGTCAGACCGGCGCCTACGCCCGCGAAATGAGCGATGCGTTCCGCCAGAAGCAGGCCGAGCTGATGGCCACCACGGTGGCGAAGAACGATATCGTCATCTGCACCGCCCTGGTGATGGGCCGCAAGGCGCCGACCATTGTCACCCAGCCGATGGTCGACAGCATGCGGGCCGGCAGCGTCATTATCGATCTGGCGTCCGACGCCGGCGGCAATTGCGCGGCCACGGTGCCCGGCCAGAGCGTTACAACCCCGAACGGCGTCACCATCCTGGGCTTCAACAACTGGCCCGGCCGCATTCCGGTCGCCTCATCGTCGCTGTATGCGCGCAATCTGCTGACGTTCCTGACTACGTTCTGGGACAAGGAACAGAAGGCGCCCAAGCTGCCCGAAACGGACGATATCGTAAAAGGCGTCATGCTGACCCGCGGCGGCGCCGTCGTTCATCCGAACTTCCTGCCCTCGCAGGCCGCCTGACCCGTCGGAGGCTGAATTCCATGAATCCCAACCAGATCGCCGATGAGGCTGCGCGCCTTGCGGCCAACGCCCTGGAACTGGCGGATCACGCCAGGAACATGGCCGTTGGCGTGTCCACAGTCGTGGCGCCCGAGGTCAATCCATTCATCTTCCTGCTGGCCATTTTCCTGATGGCCTGCTTCGTCGGCTACTACGTCGTGTGGAACGTGACCCCGGCACTGCATTCACCGCTGATGGCGGTGACGAACGCGATTTCGTCGGTGATCATCGTCGGCGCAATGCTGGCGACCGGGCTCGCCTATTCCGGCTGGGCGATGTTCTTCGGCTTCCTGGCCGTTACGCTGGCATCCGTGAATATCTTCGGCGGATTCCTGGTGACCGAGCGCATGCTTTCGATGTTCAAAAAGAAGCAATAAGGCCACATCGATGTCCGCCAGTCTGACTTCGCTCGCTTACCTGGTCGCCGCTGTCCTGTTCATTCTGGCGTTGCGCGGCCTGTCTTCCCCGGTGACATCCCGCCAGGGCAACCGCTTTGGCATGATCGGCATGGCCGTCGCCGTGGTCGCCACCCTGCTGCAGCATGGCATGAGTGGCTGGGGCTATCTGCTGATCCTGCTTGGCATCGTGATCGGCGGCAGCGTTGGCACGGTGGTGGCTCGGCGGATCCAGATGACGGCCCTGCCGCAACTTGTCGCGGCTTTCCACTCCCTGGTCGGCATGGCCGCCGTGTTCGTCGCTGCCGCCGCCCTGAACGCGCCTGAGGCATTCCGCATCGGCGTTCCGGGTGCGATCCATACCCAAAGCCTGATCGAGATGTCGCTGGGTCTGGCAATTGGTGCGATTACCTTCTCGGGCAGCCTGATCGCGTTTGCCAAACTGCAGGCCCTGATGAAGGGGGCGCCGATCACCTTCGCCGGCCAGCATTGGCTGAACCTGGCGCTGGCCATCCTGCTTCTGGTGCTGGTCGTCACCTTCGTTTCCACGGGTGGCAGCCAGATCGTCTTCTGGCTGATCGCGCTGCTGTCGCTCAGCCTTGGCTTCCTGCTCATCATCCCGATTGGCGGCGCCGACATGCCGGTGGTGGTGTCGATGCTGAACAGCTACTCCGGCTGGGCGGCGGCTGGCATCGGTTTCACCATCCAGAACCTGGCGTTGATCATCACCGGGTCGCTGGTGGGCGCCTCGGGTGCGATCCTGTCCTACATCATGTGCAAAGGCATGAACCGTAGCATCATCAACGTGCTGCTGGGCGGCTTCGGCACGGATACCTCGGCGGCGGGCGGCGCTGGCGCGGCGGCGGGCGATCGCACCGTGAAGTCCGGCAACGCCGACGATGCGGCGTTCATCATGAAGAACGCGTCGAAGGTGATTATCGTGCCGGGCTATGGCATGGCGGTGGCGCAAGCCCAGCATGCGCTGCGGGAGATGGCCGATACGCTGAAGCGGGAAGGGGTGGAGGTGAAATACGCCATTCACCCGGTCGCCGGCCGCATGCCCGGCCATATGAACGTGCTGCTGGCCGAAGCCAACGTGCCGTATGACGAAGTGTTTGAGCTGGAGGAGATCAACAATGAATTCTCCACCGCCGACGTCGTCTATGTCATCGGCGCCAACGACGTGACCAACCCCGCGGCCAAGACCGACCGGACCTCGGCGATTTACGGCATGCCGATCCTGGACGTGGAAAAGGCGCGGACGGTGCTGTTCGTGAAGCGCTCAATGGCGTCAGGCTACGCGGGCGTGGACAATGAGCTGTTCTTCCGTCCGAACACGATGATGCTGTTCGGCGACGCCAAGAAAATGACCGAGGAGATTGTTCAGGCTCTGGGGCACTGACGCGCGGCGCTTGAAGCCTGACTCCGGCCGGCGTGGCGAGCGTCGGCCGCGTCTCGCGGCAACGGCTTCGGCCGTTCCGCATCCTGTTGCATCGACAATGACCGAAGGAGTATCGATGTCGATGTAAATCGAAAAGGGACATTCGTTGTCAGTCGCTACGCAATCGCGCGTTGAGCAACGCCCGTCGAAATATCCCTTCATCGATGCACTTCGTGGCTATGCGGTCCTGCTGGTCATTACGTCCCACACCGGCCGCGTGTTCGCGGAACTGCCCTATCCGCTCACGAAGCTGACCAATTTTGGCTGGTATGGCGTCCAGCTCTTTTTCCTCATGAGCTGCGTCACGTTGCTGTTGTCCTGGCGGTCCGATGAGGCAAAAGGTCGGGCTGACCCGATCGCCTTCTGGCTGCGGCGATTTTTCCGCATTGCACCAATGTATTATCTGGCTGCGGTCCTCTATTTCATCATCGCGACGCCCCCATCGGGCTTCGACGTCCGGCAGCTTCTGGCATCGTTTCTGTTCGTTAATACCTGGTACCCAACCTGGACCCCGACGACGGAGGGCTGGACGGTTGTGCCTGGCGGCTGGAGCATCGGGGTCGAATTTACCTTCTATCTCCTATTCCCGCTGATTGCTTTCCTGGTTCGGTCGCGTCGTGGGGTGATCCTGTTCTGCGCCTTTGCCGTTGCCGCTGGCAGCTTGGCCAATCCGATCGCCCGAGATATCCTGATCGACCGATACGGGAAGGTTGCGACCGACAATTTCCTGTATTTCTGGTTTCCCAATCAGCTCATCGTCTTTGCCCTCGGCACGATTCTGTACCGGATACTGACGTTCACCTGGACCCATCCGGACACCCTGCTGCCGCGTCTGGCACGCCGCTACGCCACGCCGATCCTGCTTGGCTGCGTGGCGGCCTGCATCGTCACCACGCATGTTCCCCTGCCGGAGCGGATGCCGCCAGCTCTACTGGTCGTGGTGCCGAGGTTCGTTGCGGCATCACTGATCTTCATGGTATTTGCCACAACGCTCGGGAATGCGCCGCGCAATCTGTTTAATAACCGGCCGATCCGGCTTTTGGGCAAGGTCAGTTTCAGCGCCTACCTGCTGCATTTCGCTGTCCTGCAGCAGGCCACCGCAATGCTGCCCTCAATCTTCAACCCGCATGCGACGGGCTGGACGGCGATCGGGACATGTCTCGCGCTATGGCTGTTCACGATACCAACGACGTTCGTACTATCCTTTGCGACGTACCGATGGGTCGAGGAACCGATGATTGCCGTCGGCCGCCGCTTCACCTTCGGCCGCGGGCGGCTTGCCGTCGCGGCGCCTTCGATCCCGTAGCCGGTGCCAGGCATCGGGCGGGCAAGCCGCCCGCCCGCTTGCCTCAGAAGTGAATCGCTCGCTTGTAGGCGTCCAGTACGGCCTCGTGCATCGTCTCGCTGACGGTCGGATGCGGGAACACCGTATGCATCAGGTCCGTCTCGGTCGTCTCCAGCGTCCGCGCGATCGTGTAGCCCTGGATCATCTCCGTCACCTCGGCGCCGATCATATGTGCCCCAAGCAGTTCACCGGTCTTGGCGTCGAAGATGGTTTTCACCATCCCTTCCGGCTCACCCATCGCGATCGCCTTGCCGTTGCCGATGAACGGGAAGCGCCCGACCTTGACGGCGTGGCCGGCTTCCTTCGCGCGGGCTTCGGTCAGGCCGACCGAGGCGACCTGTGGGCGGCAATAAGTGCAGCCCGGGATGTTGCCGACATTGATCGGATGCACGTCGTTCAGGCCGGCGATCTTTTCGACGCAGATGACGCCTTCATGACTGGCCTTGTGCGCAAGCCACGGCGGCCCGGTCAGGTCACCGATCGCATACACGCCCGGTTCGCCGGTGCGCGAGTAGTCATCAACCACCACATGCGCCCGCTCGACCTTCACGCCGGTGCCTTCCAGGCCGATATCCTCCACGTTGCCGACGATGCCGACGGCTGAAATCACCCGGTCCACCGTGATGTCCTGGCTTTTACCGCCGGTTTCGATCGTCACCGTGACGTTGTCCGCGCCTTTCCGCACATTTTTTACCTGGGCGCCGGTCATGATCTTCATGCCCTGCTTCTCGAACGCCTTGTGCGCGAAGGCCGAGATCTCCTCATCCTCGACGGGCAGGATGCGCGGCAGCACTTCCACCACCGTCACTTGCGCGCCCATGTTCAGGTAGAAGCTGGCGAACTCGATGCCGATGGCGCCGGAGCCGATGACCAGCAGCGACTTCGGGAACGTGGTCGGGACCATGGCGTGCTTGTAGGACCAGATCAGCTTGCCGTCGGCCTCGATGCCGGGAAGCTGCCGAGCGCGCGCGCCGGTGGCGAGGATGATGTGTGGCGCCTTGAGGGTGGCGACAGGCTTGCCATCCTTGGTCACAGACACAGTCTGTTTGCCCGCCAGCTTGCCCTGGCCGTCGAACACCGCGACCTTGTTCTTGCGCAGCAGGTGGGCAACGCCCGAGGACAACTGCTTTGCCACGGCGCGGGAGCGCTTGACGACCTTGTCGAGGTCGAATTTCGGCTGCACCGGCTCGAAGCCGAAATCCGGCAAATGGTGCATCAGATGGTTGATTTCGCTGGTGCGCAGCAAGGCCTTGGTTGGGATGCAGCCCCAGTTCAGGCAGATGCCGCCCAGATGCTCGCGCTCCACCACCGCCGTCTTCATGCCAAGCTGCGCGGCGCGGATGGCGGCAACATAGCCGCCCGGGCCGCCGCCCAGGACGATCAGGTCGAATTGGGTGTCAGCCATGGGATGATCCTTTCGCCAGAGCGGCCAGCGCGCCGCCACTGAGTTGCCGCGTCTGCCAGTCCTCGATCTGCTTCGCGCCGAGGCTTTGGTAGAATGCGATAGAGGGTTGGTTCCAGTTCAGCACGCGCCATTCGACGGACTGGCAGCCTTCCGCGACGGCCCTGCGGGCGAGGTGGCGCATCAACGCCAGGCCGATGCCAGCGCCACGGTGGGCAGGTTCGACGAACAGGTCTTCCAGGAAAATGATCGGGCGGGCCTTGAAGGTGCTGAACGTATAGTAGAACAAAGCGAGGCCCACGGACCGTTCGGCCACGTCCGCGAGGATGCAATCGGCGCGCGGTTTGCGACCGAACAGCGCCGCGTGCAGTTCCGCTTCGGTTGCCGTGACGGTGTGCGACAGGCGTTCGTAGTCGGCCAGAGCACGGATCAAGCGCAAGATGGCCGCGGTGTCGGAGGCGGTGGCGTCGCGAAGCGTGAAGTCTTGGGTCATGGCCGTCTTCCCATCACCGCCGCCTTCCCATCACCGCCGCCGCCTGCCGCCGCTCGCACGGGCGACCCCGACACAGCCAATCCCGTATGAAGGATCGGCGCGTCGGTTGCGGGCACACCGTCGCCACGGCACGACGGCCGGGTCTGGTTCGGCCATCCCGGATCCGGGCGGTTCCCTGTGGCGGACACCATGCGCGCCAGTCGGCGGGGCCTACAGCAGCAGGCTCAGCGGGTCTTCCACGATCTGCTTGAAGGCGCGCAGCCAGCGGGCACCAAGCGCGCCGTCCACCACCCGGTGATCGACCGATAGCGTGCAGGTCATCACGGTAGCGATCGCCAGCGAGTCGTTCTTCACCACCGGACGCTTCTGCCCGGCGGCGACCGCCAGGATCGCGGACTGCGGCGGGTTGATGATCGCGCTGAATTCCGAAACGCCAAACATGCCCATATTGGAGATCGAGAAGCCGCCCCCCTGGAACTCCTCCGGCTTCAGCTTGCCCGTCCGTGCCCGTCCGGCAAGGTCCTTCATCTCCCGGTTGATCGTCGAAAGCCCTTTCTGGTCGGCTTTCCGGATGATCGGGGTAATCAGCCCGTCGGGGATGGCGACCGCGACGCTGATATCGACATCGTCATAAAAGACCATGCCGTCATCGGTCCAACTCGCGTTCACCTCCGGCACCTTGCGCAGCGTCGCAGCGGCGGCCTTGATCACCATGTCGTTGATGGTGATCAGATAGCTGCCCGGCATGTCCTTGGGCGGCGCCTTGGCGTTCAGTTGTGACAGCAAGGCGATCAGCGCGTCGATCTCGATATCCATCGACACGTAGAAATGCGGGATGGTCGATTTCGCCTCGGTCAGCCGGCGGGCGATGACCTTCCGCATGGTGGAGTGCGGAATGACCTTGTGCGGCGCGGTAATGGCCGGCTGGGTGGCCTTGCCCACCGGCGGGGCGGCCGGTGCGGCAACCGCCGGCGCCGCGACCTGAGACGGCGTTGCGGCAGCCGGGGCTGTCGCAGTCGGGGCGGGCGCGCCCTTCTGGACTGCCTCGATATCCGCCTTGATGATCCGCCCGTTCGGGCCGCTGCCTCTCAGGCCAGACAGGTCGATGCCAGCCTGCTGCGCCATCCGCCTGGCGAGCGGGGAGGCGAAAATGCGTTCGGCATCGTGGCCGTTGGGTGCCGGCTGTGTAGCGGGCGCCGCGGCTGGGGCAAGTCGCCCGCCATCCTTGGTCGCGCTCAGATCGGCTTCGGCCTTCGCGGGGGCCGCCGAGGATGTCGCCGCTGGAGTCGGGGATGGTGCCGGCGTTGGCGGCGCTGCACCGCCAGAGGGCACCGACTCGCCCGGCTCCACAAGCACGGCGATCGGTGCGTTCACTTTCACGCCCTGGGTGCCATCGTCCACGAGGATCTTGCCCAGAACCCCCTCATCGACGGCTTCGACCTCCATGGTCGCTTTGTCGGTCTCGATCTCCGCAATCACGTCGCCGGCTTTGACCGAGTCGCCTTCCTTTTTCAGCCAACGCGCCAGCGTGCCCTCGGTCATGGTCGGGCTGAGCGCCGGCATCAGGATATTGGTCGCCATGTGTCGCGTTCCCTCCGCGTGCCCCTTGAGCATGATCGCCTGAGGCTGAAAGCCGGAAGGCGTGAATCATGCGATCAAACTAACATCCAACGCATGATCGCCTGAGGCTGAAAGCCGGAAGGCGTGAATCATGCGGTCAAACTACACGTCCAAAGCATGATCGCCTGAGGCTGAAAGCCGGAAGGCGTGAATCATGCGGTCAAACTCAAACCTTCGGGTCAGACGATCTTTTTCACTGCATCAACAACCCAGTCGGGCTGCGGAAGCGCGAGTTTCTCCAGATTTGCCGCATAGGGAAGGGGGACATCAATGCCGTGCACGCGCACCGGCGGCGCGTCCAGCCAGTCGAAGGCGTGCTCGATGACGCGCATCGCCACCTCGGTGCCGATGCCGGCATACGGCCAGCCTTCCTCGACAGTGACAAGGCGGTTGGTCTTCTTCACGCTTTCCACGATGGTCGCAGTGTCCAGCGGCCGCAGGCTGCGCAGGTTTATGACTTCGGCATCAATGCCCTGTTCGGCCAGCGCTTCGGCCGCTTTCATCGCCACACCCACCATGATGCTGAACGCAACGATGGTCACCTGGCTACCGGCCCGCTCCACCTTGGCCTTGCCGATCGGCAGAACGAAGTCGTCATCCACCGGGCAGTCGAAGGTCTGGCCATACAGAATCTCGTTCTCCAGCACGATCACCGGATTGGGATCGCGGATCGCCGCGCGCAACAGCCCCTTGGCATCGGCGGACGACCACGGCGCGAGTACCTTCAGGCCGGGTACATGGGCGTACCAGCTCGCATAGCACTGGCTGTGCTGCGCCCCCACGCGCGCCGCCGCGCCGTTCGGGCCGCGGAACACGATCGGGCAGCCCATCTGCCCGCCGGACATATACAGGGTCTTGGCAGCCGAGTTGATGATCTGGTCCATCGCCTGCATGGCGAAGTTGAACGTCATGAACTCGACGATCGGCTTCAGCCCGTTCAGCGCCGCGCCCACCGCCATACCGGTGAACCCGTGCTCGGTGATCGGGGTGTCGATCACCCGCTTCGGGCCGAATTCATCCAACAGGCCCTGGCTGATCTTGTAAGCGCCCTGGTACTGGGCGACTTCCTCGCCCAGCAGGAACACATCGCCGTCACGGCGCATTTCCAGCGCCATGGCGTCGCGCAGCGCCTCGCGCACCGTGATCGGCTTGGTCGGACCCCAGTCTTTCTCCGGTGCCGGGGCAGCTTCCAGCGCTTCCTTGCGCTGGCCCTCGGCGCCGCGCTGCGCGATCGCCGCCACGTCCGAGCCTTCGGCGGCGATCTTCGGCAGGGCAGGGGTTTCGGCCTTCGGCGCCGGTGCCGCGGCGGCACCGATATCCTCACCGTTCGCACTCAGCACGGCGATCGGCGTGTTTACCGCCACGCCTTCCGTGCCCTCATCCACCAGGATACGGGCCAGCTTGCCCTCATCCACCGCCTCGACCTCCATGGTGGCCTTGTCGGTCTCGATTTCGGCAATCACGTCGCCGGCGCGGACGTCGTCGCCCACCGCTTTCAGCCAGCGGGCCAGCTTGCCCTCGGTCATGGTCGGCGACAGCGCCGGCATCAGGATCTGCGTCGCCATCGCCTCAGCCCTCCAGCAACACGTCAGTATAAAGTTCGGATTCGTGCGGCTCCGGGCTGCTCTGAGCGAAGTCGGCGGCGTCCTGGATGATGGCCTTCACCTCATCGTCGATCGACTTGAACACCTTCTCCTCGACATCCAGTTCCGCCAGCTTGTGACGCGCGTTTTCAATGCAGTCATGCTGCGTGCGCATCATCTGCACTTCCTCACGGGTGCGGTACTTCGCCGGGTCGGACATCGAGTGGCCCCGATACCGATACGTCTTCACCTCCAGCAAATACGGTCCGTTCCCCGCTCGGCAGGCCGCCACCGCCTGGTCCGCCGCGTCCTTGACCGCCAGCACGTCCATGCCATCGACCTGCATCCCGGGAATGCCCCACGGCGCGCCGTTCTGCGACAGATCGCGGCTGGCGGATGCCCGCTCGACCGACGTGCCCATGCCATACTTGTTGTTCTCGATGATGAACACCACCGGCAGCTTCATCAACGCCGCCAGGTTGAAGCTTTCGAACACCTGGCCCTGGTTCGACGCGCCTTCACCGAAATAGGTCAGCGAAACCCGGTCGTTGCCGCGATACATGTTGCTGAACGCCAGACCCGCGCCCAGACTGACCTGCGCGCCGACGATGCCGTGCCCGCCGAAGAAATTTTTCTCCTTGCTGAACATGTGCATCGAGCCGCCCTTGCCGCGGGAGTAGCCGCCGCTGCGCCCGGTCAGCTCCGCCATCACGCCGCGGGCTTCCATGCCGGTGGCCAGCATGTGGCCGTGGTCGCGGTAGGAGGTGATCACCTGGTCGCCGTCGCCAATCGCCATCTGCATGCCGACAACGACCGCCTCCTGCCCGATATACAGGTGGCAGAAGCCGCCGATCAGCCCCATGCCATAGAGCTGTCCGGCTTTTTCCTCGAATCGCCGGATCAGCAGCATCGACCTGTATGCTTTCAGCAAAGCATCCCGGTCGACAGCCTTCTCCTTGGCCTTGCCCCGTCTCCTTGCCTCTGCCGCTTGCGCCATATCGACGTCTCCCGCTCGAGTGCCGGTCGTATTGGCCTCTGAAGTAGCGGCATATCGGCGGGAATCACAAGCCGTCCAACTGTGAAAAGCGAGATGATGCAATGCAATAGTGATAGTTAACCAGAATCTGGTTAACCGCTTGTACGCAAGTCGTTCGGCGCGTAGGATGCCGGCCGATCATTACCGAAGGGAACCGTGCCCTAAAACATTCTGTCCGCACAGAGGCTCTTTTTGCAAAGAGCTTGCGCAAGCTCGCATCAAAACGGTCGCGGCTAACGCGGATAAACCAGCCGCACATACCGGTGAGGCTTGTTGCCGCACTGCGGCGTTGTGCCATCTAGCGTGATGCAAAACGCGGCAGGGGTGAGATGGTTGACATCAGGCAGCGTGGGATTTCACCGGGGTCCGGTCACACTGCCGCGCGGGCCCTGCTCGTCTCCTTGGCTGCTGCAACGGCTGTCCCGGCGTTCGGCGCGCCACCACCCCCCGCAGTCACCGTTGCGACCGTGCAGGTGCAAAACGTTGCACCGAACTACAGCTACATTGGCCGGGTGACGGCAATCCAGTCGGTGCAGGTCGTGCCGCGCGTGACCGCCTTCATCGACGATGTGCCGGTGAAGCAGGGCAGCGACGTCAAGGCGGGTGAGATCCTGTATCAGCTGCAGAAATCCCAGTATCAGGCCGCGCTGACCGCGGCGCAGGCACAGCTTGAATCGGCCCAGGCCGGGGTGAAGAACGCGCAGCTTGCCTACGATCGCGCCCTGCGCCTGAATAAGCAGGGGTTTGAGGCGCAGTCGGACCTCGACCAGGCGACCGCGAACCTGCAGCAGGCGCAGGCCTCCGTGCTCAGCGCGCAGGCCAACGTTCAGCAGGCGGCCCTGAACCTGAGTTACTGTACCATCTTCTCCCCTATCGATGGACGTATCGGCGTGGTGACCCTGACCAAGGGAAACCTGGTGACGCCCACCACCCCGGCGTTGGCCACGGTCAATCAGCTCGATCCGATCCGTGTCGTGTTTTCTGTCAGCGACAATGATGTCGTGTCGGCCGAGAAGAGCACCAGCGCGACGCAGGACCAGATCGCCGCCGGCCTGGTGGTCCACCTGACCCTGCCGGATGGTTCCCAATACAAGCTGCCCGGCAAGATCGCCTTCCTCAGCAACCAGGTGGACACGCAAACCGGCACGGTGTCGGTCTATGCTGATTTCGCCAACCCGCAAAAGCTGTTGCTGCCCGGCGCCTTCGTGAATGTCGACGTGCGCCGCAGCAAGCCCGAGGAGCATCCGCTGGTCCCGGTCGCCGCCGTGCAGACCGACCAGAAGGGCAGCTACGTCCTGGTCGTCGGCGGCGACAACAAGGTCAAGCAGCAGCCGGTCACACTCGGCCGGCAGTTGGCGCAGAATGAGATTGTCAACACCGGCCTGTCCGGCGGTGAGCGCGTGATCGTGGCCGGCGTGCAGAAGGTGCGGCCAGGCGAAACCGTCAACCCGACGGAGGCGTCGCCGCAAGGACAATCGGCCGCGGCGCAATCCGACGATAGCCAGGACCGGGGCGGCTAGCCGGCATGCTATCAAGCTTTTTCATCCGCCGCCCGAAGTTTGCCATTGTCATTTCGGTGGTGATCACGCTGGCCGGGTTGCTGGCGCTGAACTCGATCCCGGTGTCGCAGTTCCCCAACATCACGCCGCCGCAGGTCACCGTCAGCGCGAACTATCCGGGCGCGAGCGCGG
>DAICYU010000069.1 GCA_027311485.1 Acetobacteraceae bacterium | reverse complement strand
ATGATGGAAGACCCGCAGCAGCGCATCGGCCGTCCGCGGCAGATCTACACCGGGGCGCCGAAGCGCGACTACCTTCCGGTCGCCCAGCGCGGCTGATATCCGCCTTCCCGTGCAACCGGCGGCCCCCAGGGTCGCCGGTTTTTTATTGCCTGGCGTCATGCCTGGGACAGCAGAATTTCACGGATTAAAATTCAGTTCGTGGTTCGGCCGGTCAATCAGGCCGAATCGACATACGAACGTATGATCTTAAGACTACGTTGTAACAATCTGAATCAATGTCCGGCGAAACACGGGGCGCAAAGCCGGCCGAGCATCTCGTTGAGTCATGTTTGGAAATATTTCTTGGGAAGCCGGGTCGAATAAAGAAAGACTTGCATCAGGAATGATACGCCACATCGTAATCCGCCGCGTCCGCCTGGAAAGACTTTTAAGTTCAATTGGATATTTTAAATACACGCATAGGTTGCAGAACACAGCGGAGCGGGAAACATCAATGAAATCCGAGATTTCGCTGGACTTGCTTGTGAAAGCGCGTCTGAAAAACTGGGGACAGCGGCCACCCGGCGTGCGGCCGGGTCGCGGCAAGGATGCCTGGCTGCGCGGCCGCCCGTCCGATGACGGACACAGGATCAGCAGTCCATTCCTGAAAATGCCTGGCAGCCGCCGTCTGCGCACGTTGCCGGACGGCCTATGGCTCAATTTTGGCGGTACCTATGCGGAACCGTACGTCGACATCCTGGCTATCGAGGCGTGCAGCACCCTGCAGAACCTGCTGGACAAGCGCTCGCGCTTTGCGCCGAGCACGCATTCGACGATGTGCCTTTGCCCGCTGGAGTGGCTATTGGCGCCGATCTCCCTGGCCGATGCGACGCCACGTTGGCGCACCACCGGCGTGATCCTGCATGAGCCGTTCAGCGACGTCGTTGTCCCGGTGCGGGAGATGCGGGTGCTGTACGGACTGAAGGGCGAGCACTACCGCGGCTTCGTGCGCTACCAGCTGCCGCACGCGCACGAGTTCTTCGTGCCGATGGAAACGCTGACCGAGGAACGCAGCGAGGAGAACCCGGCATTGCGTGCCCTTATCGCCCGAACCTCGGTCTCCGCCAATTTCCTCAACCCATGAGGACGATGATCAGAACAGTAGCCCCTTGCGCAGCAGGCCGTGCACGCCCTTTTCGCCGTTCACGGTCTGCGTCACGTGGAAGTCCACCGCCAGGGAGCAGAACTGGTATGCCTCCTGTCGCGACAGGTTGGTGCGGCTGGTGATGAAGGCGATCATCTGCCGCAGCGCCGTCTTCATCGCGACGTCCAGGTCTTCATGCATGCCCATGGAGATGAAGTGGCTGGCGGTTTCCGCCCGCGGGTAGGCCAACAGCGGGTCGCGCGCGCCGCCGCCCTTGTGCAGCGTCAGCGTGAACGTGCCGGTCAGGCAGGTTTCCAGCGCGTTGATGCAGACCTCCCCGTCGCCCTGCACGCCGTGGCCGTCGCCGGCGGAGAACAGTGCGCCGGGCGCCCAGACTGGCAGGAACAGGGTGGAGCCTTCCGTCAGCTCCTTGTTGTCCAGGTTCCCGCCATGTTCGCGCGGCTGAACGGTGGAGATGGTGCGGTATTGCGGCGGCGGCGCGACGCCCATCACGCCGAAGAACGGCGCCAGTTTCAGTTCGGTGCCCCAGGGCATGCGGCAGGTTTTCCGCTCCCGGTCGATCGGGATATGGGACAGGAAGGTTTCCGGAAAGTCTTCCGGGATTGTGCCGGCCAGCGGGCGGAAGCCGCAGTAGCCCCATTCGGCGCCGAAATCGATCTTGTCGATATGGATTTCCAGCATGTCCCCCGGCTCCGCGCCGGTGACGGCAACCGGACCGGTGATAAGATGGCCCGGGGCGCGGGGGATTTTCGCGGCGTGGATCGCGGCCAGGGCCGGTGGGATAACGAAATTGGATCCGGGCGGCGGCATCACCTCGGGGCCGCCCGAGACACATTCCAGTGTTACCGTGTCTCCCGAGTTCACCGTCAGCACCGGCGGGAAGCTGGCGTCGAACACGCCCCAACGCACGGTTTGCGGTGTTGATGTCAGACGATGCATTGCCATGCCGCCTTCCCCTTCCTCATTCGGCTATCACGATATTTATGCCACCACATTGGTAGGGGCGGCACAACCAGGAATGTGATGAAGCGGAAAGGCGGACTGGCGGTCAGGCGGCCTGGGTCACCCGGCGGCGGCTGCGCAACGCCTTGATTTCCCGCTCCAGGGCGGCGGCGAGATCGGGGTTGGCACGTCTGATCTGGCTGGCTCTGAGCGTCGCGCCCAGGTTCATCGAAGGGAACAACTCCCATGCCTCAAAAAACAGGAGATCGGATTCCAACGCCGAGTCCTTCACGTCCCGCAGCGCATCGCGGACCGCAAAGGTAAAAGGTGGAGCCGTCATGGACGCAACGTCCGGCATCGTTCATGTCCCAATTGATGTCCGCGCCGCCGGCCGTTTGGATACGGCAGGCGGCGCGGCATGCAATTAGGTTGGTCGGCGGCGATTCACCAGCAAAACCCTATGACAAGCCGGTGAATTAAATTTCTTAAAAACATCAATAGCGGTATAGATCGTGCTTGAACGGCCCTTGAGCTGGTATTCCCAAGTAAGCCGCCTGCTTGTCTGACAGCGCGGTTAGCTTCGCGCCTACCTTCGCGAGGTGGAATGCCGCCACTTTCTCGTCAAGGTGCTTCGGCAGCGTGTAGACTGTCCGCTCGTATGTCCCGGCCGGCGCGTTGAACAGCTCGATCTGCGCCAGCACCTGGTTGCTGAAGCTCGCGCTCATGACAAAGCTGGGATGGCCGGTGGCATTGCCCAGATTGACCAGCCGCCCTTCGGACAGGACAATCAATCGCTTACCGTCCGGGAAGACCACCTCGTCAACCTGCGGCTTGACGTTTTCCCACTTGTAGTTCCGCAACGCGTCGATCTGGATTTCCGAGTCGAAGTGGCCGATGTTGCAGACGATGGCGCGATGCTTCATCGCCCGCATGTGGTCCAGCGTGATCACGTCCACGTTGCCGGTCGCGGTCACGAAGATGTCGCCGAGCGGCGCGGCATCTTCCATCGTGACAACCTGGTAACCTTCCATCGCGGCCTGCAGGGCGCAGATCGGATCGACTTCGGTGACCATCACCCGGCAACCGGCATTGCGCAGCGACGCGGCGGAGCCCTTGCCCACATCGCCGAAGCCGTTCACCACCGCCACCTTGCCGGCCATCATCACGTCGGTGCCGCGGCGGATGCCATCCACCAGCGATTCCCGGCAGCCATACAGGTTGTCGAATTTCGACTTGGTGACGCTGTCGTTCACGTTGATCGCCGGAGTCAGCAGCTTGCCGGCGCGCGCCATTTCCCACAGCCGGTGCACGCCGGTCGTGGTCTCCTCGGAGATGCCGCGAACGTCCTTCAGCATTTCGGGGTATTTCTGGTGCATCAGCAGCGTCAGGTCACCGCCGTCGTCCAGGATCATGTTCGGGGTCCAGCCATCGGGACCGCGGACGGTCTGTTCGATGCACCACCAGAACTCATCCTCGGTCAGGCCCTTCCAGGCGAAGACCGGGATACCGGCGGCGGCGATCGCGGCGGCGGCATGGTCCTGGGTGGAGAAGATGTTGCAGGACGACCAGCGGACGGTCGCGCCCAGTGCGGTCAGTGTCTCGATCAGCACCGCGGTCTGGATGGTCATGTGCAGGCAGCCGGCAATGCGGGCGCCCTTCAGCGGCTGCGCGTTCCCGTACTCCTCCCGGATCGCCATCAGGCCGGGCATCTCATCCTCGGCCATGCTGATTTCCTTGCGGCCCCAATCGGCCAGCGAGAGGTCCTTCACCTTGAAGTCGTCGGATGTCGGCGCGTTGGCCATGCTTACAGCTCCTGTCGGGTCGCCTGCGCTATATAAAGATATCTGCATGTTTGCAAGGCGAACCTGACAGGAAACCTTCCAGCCTCCCGCGCGGAGGCGGCGAATCCCCCGCGCCGGCGAGGGTCCCGGCGATGCCGCGTTCAGCCGCGTTGGATCAGTTCGATCGAGACGTTTTCCGGCGCGGTCAGGAACGCAATCCGCACGCCGGGCCGGATTTCGGTCGGTTCCATCGAAAAACGCACGCCCTTCGCCTTCAGCTCGGCAACCGCCGCGTCGATATCGGTCACCGTCAGCCCCAGATGCTCCAGGCCGAGATAGGGCGCCGCCGGCGGTGCGGCCGCCTTGCCCGGCTGCGCTTGCGCGATGAAGATCTTCTGTCCGGCAAGATTAAGGTCGATGCGCATAGTGCCGTCCGCTTGCGGTGTCCTCACCACCTCAGCACCCAGCTTGTCCTCGTACCATGCCGCGGTGGCCGCCGGGTCGGGTGAGCGCAGATGGATGTGTTCCCAGGTAAATCGGACCATCATTTCCCCCTTGATTGGCCAAACGCCTGATAGCGACACACCCACACCCCGCCGGCAAGGGGCCGGCATCGGGCATATCCCCCGGTTTCGCATCGCCCCGGTATCGTCCTGTCGGGCACATCATGGCGTTGCGCCTTAACCTCACGTTAAACCTGTTCCGCTAACACACCCGCCAGGAGATCGAGGCAGGCGCGCGCCACTCTGCCGCCGTCTCATTATCCATGGGTTTGCGGGGGTGTCCGATGTCGGGATCGACCGGCGGCAGCGCGACGAACGCCGACAATTACACCTGGATCGGCTCGGTTGTCGGATTGTGGCAAGCCGTCGCCGAGTGGTGGGACATCACATCGGGGCAGAAGCCGGCCGTCCACAGCCCCGGGCCACTGACGCCGGTGACTATCGCCAATCCACCCGGCGCGCCCTACAAATTCATCGAAGGCGGCGGTGCCGCGGCCAGCATCGGCCTGACCGGCAACCTGGACTTCATAGGCAGCTACACGGTGGGCGGCACGGTGACCGTCGGCACCATGACGACAGGGCCGGCGCCGACGCTGACCTCGGGCATCCTGGTGCTGTCAACCGGCGCCACCATCGCGGCCGGCGCCCTGAACGTGCTGGACGGCATCATGGCCCTGGCCGGCGGCGCGGCAGTCGATGCAAGCGGGCCGGTGTCGCTTGGCACGCCGGGTGGGTTCAGGATCCCCAACAACGGCACCTATGCCTACACCAGCGGCGCCTCCAGCGCCCTGAACGTGATGCCGCAGGCGACGGTCACGGCAAGCGGCGATCTGTCGATCAACGCCGGCGCGCTGACCGATGTCGGCGGGGTGTTGACCATCGGTGGCTCTGCCGTCGTCGGCACCGCCGGCAGCGTGATCGCCACCGCGCCGCTGCAAACAGTCGGCGGGGCCGCGGCACGTCTTGCCGTGACGACCGGCGGCACCACCACGGTGGCCGGCGATATCACCACGCCCATCGGCATGCTGGTTGCCGACGGCGCGGGATCGACAATGCGCGTGGGCGGCACCGTGACGACCGGCGTCGGCGGGACCTACATGTATTATTCCGGCGGCTTCCTGGATTCGTTCGACGGCGCGATCCTGGCAATCAACGGCGGCGCCATCCGGCTCGGCGGCCTGGTCCTCGACACCCCACCGACAGCGGTCTTTGCCGATACCCTGGTTTATGCCGATGCGGTATCCAGTATCGAAATCGGCACGGCCGGCGGTGTGGCGACCGACGCGATCACGATTGATCCCGGCCGGACGGCGGTTGCCGTCACCACGGCCGGCCTGTACGGCAATCTGGTCGATAACGGCACGCTTGTGGTCGCCGGCGGCACCCTGACGCAAAGCGGCGCCGTCACCGGCAGCGGCGTGATCGAGATCGCGCAGACTGCCACATGGCTGCTGGACGGGGCGATCGCCAGCACCGCAACGATCAGCTTCCTCGACACCGGCGCCGTCCTGGTGATGGGCGGCAGCTTCAGCTTCTCCGGCACGTCCTACAGCGCCGGCACAAACCCGCTGGCCGCCACGATCACCGGCTTCCGGCCCGGCGACGCGATCGACTTCCTCGATCCGGTGACCACCGCCACCTATGCCGCCGGCAGCGGCGGCCTTCCGGGCCACCTCACGTTGGCCTATGGCGGCAGCACGGTCGAGGTGCTGACCCTCGCCGGCACCTTCGCCGGCGACACCTTCGCCCTGAGCCCGACCAGCAGCGGCGGGGCCGTGCTCAGCCTAACCGGCCCGACGGTGACTGTCAGTGCGCAGGCAACCAATGCCGACGCCTATACCTGGATCGGCGTCAGCGGCGCCGCATGGGGGGCGGCCGCGAACTGGCGCGACACCACCACCGCATCCACACCGGCGGCGTTCGCCCCGGGCAGGTTGTCGGCGGTAACGCTGTCGGCCTCGTCCGGCGCCGCATCCACGGTCGTTTCAGGGGGCGGAACCGCGGCCAGCATCGCCGTCGGCGGCTGGTTCTCGCTGGCCGGGTTTTATGCCGTCGGCGGCGCGCTGACCGTCGGCACCCTGGCACTCGGCCCCGGCCCCGTGATCACGACGGCCAGCCCCGCGGCCGGTGCGCTGACACTGCTCAGCGGCGGCACGATCAGCACCGCGGCGATGACCGTGCTCGACGGGACACTTACCATCGATACGGGCGCCACCGTCGCGGCCTCCGCGCCCGTTACGGTCGGCGTCGCCGCGGGCAGGGACATACCGAACAACGGCACCTACGTGTCCACCGGCGGCGCATCCGGAACGCTGGGCCTGGCGGTCGGCGCAACCTTGTCGGCGGCAGGCGGACTGGCGGTGAACAACGGGACACTGGCCGATGCCGGCGGCCTGGTCAGGGTCGGTCCGACCCTGACGATCGGCACCGTGGCGAGCGGTGGTTCGACGGCGTCCTACAACACGGCACCGGCGGCGGGCGCCGTTGTGGTCAGCGGTGGCGGCTCCCTGTCCGTGGCTGGCGGGATCACCGACCTGAACGGCATCGCCGTGGCCGATGGCATCGGTTCAACCCTGTCTGTTAGCGGCACCATGACCGCACAGGGCGCCGGAAGCTACAGCGATGCATCCCCGTTCGCCGTGTCCAACTATGCGGCGAGCATCGCGGCGTTGAACGGCGGGTATGTACAGGCCGGCGGGCTGATCCTGAACGCGCCATCACCGGGGCCGAGTGTCCTGGTGGACAGTATCTCGGCGGTGGAAATCGGCTCGGCCGGCGGCGCTGCGACGGGCGCGATCACCGTCGATTCCGGCCATGCCATCACCACGGCCGGCGCGGTGAGCCTGAGCGGCAACCTGATCGACAACGGCATGCTGGTCGTCGCCGGCGGCACGCTGGTGCAGAATGGTAGCGTGGCCGGCACCGGCGTGGTGCGGATCGCCGCTAATGCGACCTGGTTACTGCACGGCAGCATCGCCGCGAGCGACACGATTATGTTCGTCAATGCCGGCGCGACCCTGGCGATCGGCGGTATGCCCGGATCGCCGTCCACGCCCGTCCCGGTCGCCGCGACGTTGCTGGATTTCCAGACCGGCGACAGCCTGATCCTGCCGCAAGCCGTGACTGCCGCCACCTACGCGGTCAGTACCGTTGCCGGGATGGGCACGCTGACGCTGCGGAACGGCACCAGCGTCGTCGCGACACTGGCCCTGGGCGGCAACTATACCAACCGGACCTTCACGGTGACCCCGGTCGCGGGCGGCAGCGCCATCGGCCTGCTCAGCGATGCCGCGACGATGGGCGTGGAAAGCCTTGGAACCGCCGTCCTGGCCGGCAGCGGGGGCAACTGGTCACTGAACCTGGGTGCCGTCACGGTGGGTGCGGCGGCGTTGAGCGACACCATCGGCTTCGTCAATACCGGCACCGGGGCGGTCGGCGCCTTGAGCGGCGCATTCAGCATCAGCGGGCCGGGCATTTTCACCAACAGCGTCTTCGCGTCAGGCTTCGCCGGCGTGGCCGCGGGCCAGGAGGAGCATCAGCAGGTCATCGCCCTGTCATCCGCGACGGTCGGTGTGTTTACCGAAACGATTGTCGTCGCGCCGGTCAGCAGCAGCACGTCAGACAGCGTCGACCTGGCAAACCAGACGATCACCGTCACCGGCACGGTGCTGCCGATGGGCGTCACCTACAACCTGACCTGGGCGCCGGCCACCATCGTCGGCGGCGGCGGCAACGATGTCTTCAACGCGCCGTTCGGCGCCTTGAACTCCCGCGACAGCCTCGATGGCGGCGGCGGAAGCAGCAACGTCCTGAACCTGATTGGCGGCGGCGCGATGTTCGACCTGGGCGCGCCGAAGCTGCTGGCCAACATCCAGACGATCACAGCGACCGAGGGCACCACCCCGACGGTGATCTTCATGCGGGACGGTTATTCGGCGACGGTGGACCTTGCGCCGCTGTCCGGCGGCGGCGGTTCGGCGGTCATCTACGGCGGCAGCGGCAGCGACGTGCTCAACCTGTCGACCGGCACCGATACCGTGGTGCTGGGCTCCGCCAGCGAGAGCGTTCATGCCGGCGGAGGCACCGCCCTGGTGCAGGCGGCGGCAGGCTTCGCCGGGGCCGCGGTCAGCGGCGGCTCGACCGGCAGCACCACGCTGGAAATCACCACCGGCGGCACGGTCGCGCTGTCGGCGGCCGATGCCTATGTTACGGTTTCGCTGGACGCGGCGGCGCACCTGTCCCTGGGAAGCGCTCGGTTCATGACTGCCATCGGCAGTGGCGGGGCCGACACGATCATCGCCGGTGCGAGCGGCCAGACACTGACCGGCGGCGCCGGGGCCGACATGCTGATCGGCTATGCGGGCTACGGCGACCGTTTCGCGGACACATCCAGCGGCCTCAACGGCGATACGATCGGCAACTTTGGCGGCAGCGACACGATCGATATTACCGATCTGGCGTTCGGCCGGTTGAGCGCGCCGGTGGTCGGCATCGGTGGATCGGCGACCACGCTGGGGCTTTCGGACGGGATTCGCAGCGTGACGATCGCACTGATGGGCTCCTACGGTGCCGGCAGCTTCGCCTTCGGCAATGACGGGCTGGGCGGCACGGCGATCCGGTTCGTTTGATCCCCAGACATCAGCGGCCGAGGCCGGACCGGTTCACGGGGTTGCGCATGGCTGCCCTGTGACCTCGGGCGGCAACATGGATGCCGCCGCCCTGCGTGTCGTTCGTCCGTGTGCTTCCCATGCCCGGGCGCTGGCGACCCGGGCACTGCTCACCCGGGCGCCTATCGCGGCGTGGTCACATCCATCCCATCGGACGGCACATCAGCGCATCGGCCTTTTTCTGCTGGTCCGGCGACAATGCGGCATAGAGCGCACGCACCGGTTCCTCGATCGCCTTGATCGCATCGAGACGGGCCGACAGCATGTGTTCCTGCCGCGCCATCATGTCAGGCCAGTTCTGCGGCATACCGCCCTGCCTCATCTGCCCGCGCATCGCGCCAGCCTGCTTGCGCAGCGCGTCGGCGAAGGTGTTCCATACGGTCTGCTGTGCATCGGTGATGTCGAGTTCCGCATGCAGGAAGGCGATGCGGCCTTCGATGTGGTCGAAACGCATCATGCCCATCGGACCGCCCATATCGCCGCGGGCCATCCGTTCATGCATCATATGCATCATCGCCGGCATGCCGCCGCCCATCATGCCCTGGCCGCCTCCCATACCCTGGCCGGCGCCCATACCCGAGCCGCCCATGCCCTTGCCCATGCCGGGCATCATGCCGCCCTGGCGCATCGGCATGCCTTGCGTGGGCGCCGTCTGCGAGGAGCCGCCATTGGACTGGGACGCGCCCTGGTCGGTGTCGGATTGCGCCCAGGCGGTTCCCATGCCCACGGTTCCGGTTGCCAGGGTAAGGGCGAGAAGACGAGCGATGGTTCTGGAGGTATTCATGGCTTGATCCTTGCTGTGAAAGTCGTGGAAAGGTGCGTGCGTTTCGATGTCCCGCCGTGCCAGGCGATGCCTCGCGCCGGCGCACCATTGGTGCCTCCCGGCAGTGCCTCCCATCGGTGCCCCCAAGGGAGTGTCCCCAAAGGCGGTGCCCCCAAGGCGGTGCAGATTGGGCCAGCAACCCGTCGCCGGGTGCGTGGCGGGTCAGGCCACGGCGCGCGGCGGCGGCAATGCCGGACTGACGCGGATGCCATGCGCCGGCCGCGCTTCCGGCACAGCATACTCGGCGCGGGTGCCACTGCATGACACGGCGGCTGCCGCGCCACGCGGCATCACCACCGCCGCCGGTCCGGCGTGCGCTGAAGCACAGCACCCCGGCTCGGGCAGCGTGCCGGGTTCCTCGCACGGGCGGCTGCCGTCATGGCCCTGACCATCCGGTGCCTGAACCAGAGCATGTCCGCCGGTGGCCAGCGGTATCGCCTCAGCCGGTTTCGGCAGCCGTTGTCCGGCGGTGGCAGGTACCACCAGCAGGGCGGCCATCACCATGCCGCCGAGTACCGCCATGACAACCGTAAAAGCGCCGCGTGCCATCGGGTGCGCCCTGTGTGCCGACCGGGGCTGACACTAGCAGAACCGCCAAGATAGCTGTTGACGCACATCAAGCGGCATGGCCCGCCGCGCGAAAGCCAATTCCTGGGCGCGGCGGCGGTCCGCCGGCGCCGGCGTCAGGCGAAGCCAGCGTAGGCCACTTCGGTCATCATGCCGGTCGCCATGTGATACAGGTTATGGCAGTGGAACAGCCATCGGCCGGGATTGTCGGCATCAAACACGACGCGGACCGAGCCGCCCGCCGGCACCAGGACGGTATCGCGCATCGCCCCGGCGATCGCTTGCCCGTTCAGGGCGACAACCTGGAAATGGTGGCCGTGCAGGTGCATCGGATGCGCCATCTGGCTGCGGTTGACGATGTCCAGCGCCACGCGCTGCCCCTGCGCCACCGCCAGCGCCTGATGATCACCCCAGGAGCGCCCGTCGATAGTCCATCGATATGGCTTCATCGACCCGGCCAGCGTGACCTGGTGCACCACGTTCACCGGCCGAGCGGCCAGGGGGGCAACGGCCTGCAGACGACGCTCCAGCGACAGGTCCACGGCGCTGGCCATCTGGGGTGCGGTCGTCGGTATCCGGACCACCGCGGCGCCCGGCGTTGCCAGTATGATGCCGGTGCGCTGCCGGTCGCCCTCCCGCTGGGCAAGAACCGGGAAGGCGCCGCCGCCTTGTGGCATGCGCACGATCACATCCACCCGCTGCCCCTGCGCCATCGGGAAGCGCCGAGCGGCGACGGGCTTTACCGGATCGCCGTCCACAGCGACAACGGTGCCGTCAAGGGTGCCGAGGTCGATCCAGAAGGCGGTTGAGGTCGCCCCGTTGATCAACCGAAGCCGCACCCGCCCATTCCGCTCAGCCTGCACGACCAGAGGGTCGGCGAGCGTCCGTTCGTTCGCCAGATAGGCGTCGAAATCAATATCGTTCAGGTCCATGACCATCCCGGTCATGCCGCCGCCCGGCGCCGCCGGCTGCATGGTGCCGCCGCCCATCGCCATGCCCGGCATGGCGTGACCGCCCGGCGCCAGGTGAGGCATCGCCGTTTCATGCATCGGCATGTCCTGCATGGGCGTGTCATGCATGGGCGTGTCATGCATCGGCATCCCAGACATCGCCATTCCAGGCATGGGCGCTCCAGGCTTGGGCGTTTGATGCACAGGCATGTTATACATTGTGCCGGCGCCCATGCTCAGGGCAGGGTTCAGGCCAGGGTTCGTATCCTGGTTCGTGTCCCGGTTGGCTGCATGTCCGCTGCCATCAGGCCGGTTGGCGCCGCCCCCCTGCATGGCAGCCGGCCCGGACAGCTCGGCCAGGATCGCCTCCGGGTCACGGAAGGTGAAGTCGTGCAGCAGAACCGTGACCTCCTGCACATCGGCGCTGACATCCGCGGCGGCACGGACCACCAGCGGCGCCGCCATCAGGCGCTGCTCCTGCAGGCCATGGTGGGAATGCATCCAGTGCGTGCCAGGCCGGGGCGCAAAGTCGTAGCCCTGGCTGGCGCCCGGGGCGATGAGCGTCTCCAACCCCGTGTCGGTGACACCGTCCTGCCGCGTCGGCGGGGTCTGCCCATGCCAATGGACAATGGTCGGATCGCTGCACCGGTTGAGCAGGTCAACGGTGAAGCGCTGCCCAGGGTCGAGCACCAGACCGGGTGAGCCGTCCGGTCGGCGCAGCGCAAAAACCGTGGCCGGCTTCCCGTTCACATCCAGGACCCGCCGCTCGGCGGTCAACTGGATGGGGCCCGGTGCGGCGGCGGTCCTTCCGCCACTGGCACCGGCGGCGGCAAGTGATGCAGACGCGAGCAGGCCGCGCCGCGAAATCAACATGGTCATTGTGGTTCCATCCGTCTGATGGGGCAGCGCCGTGCGGTCCGACCGCGCCATGCGTCCAACCGTAACGGAGTTGGTATATTGGGTGAAGCGCGTGCGGCG
>DAICYU010000699.1 GCA_027311485.1 Acetobacteraceae bacterium | reverse complement strand
GCTACGGCCCAGCGGCTTGGAGTGACCGCCCTGTTACTGCAGAAGGCAGACAATATGACCTACACATGTATTGACGCGCGTGTGGTAAAGGGCGTCGGACGGGCGTCGTTCGGGCGTGTCCGCGTAGGGGACGCATGGCACACACTACTTAGCGACCAGTCGGAAACATGTATTCCTCAACAACAACAAATACGTATAAGAACTGATATTTATAGCGCGCGGAATCAACAGTGCCGGTTGAATGTTTTTCGTCACGATCGTCGGGATAGTGCACTCGACCTGACTTGGCGTATTGATCCACCGGCGTTGGTGGACAGGCGCTTGCCTGCACGGCGATTTATTTGCCAGGCGTGCGGGCGCGAACGAAAATCAGTTCAAGAGAAACCAAATATTCGTCGCCGCCTTCGGCCGCTGCGACTTGTCCTGCCGCGCTGTCAGCGGTACGGCGCAAGCCCAGTCCACGCCTGCCGCGTGACGGTCATGCCCCGGCAGCCGGCCGTTTCGGACGCTCAGCCCAGCAGGGCCGCCAGCTTGACCAGGTCTGTTTTCGTGCGGTCGACCGCGGCAATGGCTTGTGTGGTTTTCTGCACAGCCGTCCTGATCTGGTCGGGTGTATGCAACGCCGAGAGGAAGAAGCGCAGGCGCGCCGAGCGTTCGGGAACGGCGGGGTAGAGGATCGGCTGCACGTTGACTCCCTGCCGGAACAGGTGATCCGCGACCCGCGCGGCGCGGATCGAGCTGCCAAGAATAACCGGCACGATCGCGGCACCGATTGAACTGCCGGTATCCAGCCCGGCGGCCCGCGCCTCCTCCATGAACAGCCGGGCGGCGGCGTTCAGACGCTCGATCCGCCAGGGCTCCTGCTGCATCAGCCGCAGGGACTCCAGCGCCGCCGCGGCAACCGGCGGCGACAACCCGACCGAGTAGACGAAGCCCGGTGCCGAACAGCGCAGATAATCGACGATGTCATGCGACGCGGCGATGTAGCCGCCGCAGCCCGAAAGGGTTTTGCTGAGCGTGCCCATCCAGACATCGACGCCGGATGGCGGCACACCGAAATGCTCCGCCACGCCGCGGCCACTGCGCCCGAGGACGCCGACCGAATGCGCCTCATCCACCATCAGGTAGGCATCGTGCTGCCGCACCACGTCGATGATGGCCGGCAGCTCCGGCACGTCGCCGTCCATGCTGTAGTGGCCTTCGATCACGACCAGGACCCGCTTCACCCGGGATCGCACGGCGCGGAGCACGCGCTGCAGGTCCGCCACGTCGTTGTGCAGGAACGGCTTGCGCTGGGCGCCGGACAGGATGGCGCCCTGAACGGTGCTGTTGTGCGACAGCGTATCATGGACGATCGCATCCCCCGGTCCCACCAGATGACCGATCGTCGTGACATTGGTCGCGTGACCGCTGACCATCGCGACGCAATCCTCGGTCCCGTGCAGCGCCGCCAATGCGGATTCAAGCGCACGATGCAGCGGACGTTCCCCGGAAACAAGACGGCTGGCCGACACTGACGTGCCGTACTGATCGATGGCGTCCTTGGCTGCCGCGCTGACCCGCGGATCGCCGTTCAGGCCCAGGTAATTGTAGGAGACGAGGTTGAGCAACGGCCGTCCGTCGATCCGTGTCTCCGCCCCGGCGATGCCGTCATGCGGACGGAAGAAGGGATTCTCGATCTGCAGGATCTCCCCGGATTTCCGTACCTGCCGCAACTCGTCACGCACGCGCGGGTCGCCCAAAGGCGGCCTTGCCGGCCCGTTGGCCGTGGCGGCCGGCGTGGCGGAAGGCGTGCTCCGGCGGTTGGCCAGGCGTTCCAGAAGCTGCGACTTCGCCTCCTGCGAAAGCCCGAAGGCGGTGCTGCGCAAGCTCATGAGGAAGCCTCCTGCGTTTCCAGCAACAACGCGTCGGCCGCTGATTCGTGCCGTAGGATGGCGTCCGCAATCGGGTCCGGGGTCGCCGCCCCGGCATCGCGATCCAGGCTTTGGACAAGCCGGGCGGCGATGGCGCGCAGGGTGCCGGCGCCGGTCAGGATGGCGATGGACGGTTGCAGGCCCAGCCGCTGCTCGATCGCGGTCTGCAGTTCGACGGCCATCAGCGAGTCGACGCCAAACTCCTGGATCGGTTGATCGGGGCTGATGGTCGCCGCCGGTTGCTGCAGGATGCGAGCGATTTCCTCGACCAGGACCGCCTGGATGTGCGCGGTGGCTTCCTCGGGCGGCAGTTCCGTGAGCTGCGTCCGCAGCGACCCGGTTTCCAGGCTGCCGGCTTCATGCACCGGCATCTCCGACCAGAAAGGATCAGCGAGGCCCGGCATGCGCGCCCGCAGTTCGCCCCAGGCGGCATTTGCCAGGCCGACCACCGGCAGACCGCTTGCCAGCAGT
>DAICYU010000698.1 GCA_027311485.1 Acetobacteraceae bacterium | reverse complement strand
TCGATGAACGCGTGCTGCCGCGCCTGAACATGACGCAGCTGTTCTACCTGGACCCGGACGGCATCTCGGTCGAGTGCAATTTCGATGCATCTGAAACCGAAACCGCCGGCATGAAAGGCTACTGATACCTTCGGGCCGCCGGTACGAGCCGACATGTCCGGCCGCGCTGAACGCATGCCCATGGGCCCTGGTGGCAAGTCCCTCACCACCAGGGTCCAGGCTCCGGTCCGAAGCAAAGCAACGTCGGTGCGTCAGACCGCGCCGCCGGCCTATCGCTTGTCCGGCCCTCGCTCGATCCACAGTTCGCCGACAGTCAGCCGAGCAATGCGCAGCTCATTGACGTGGCCTGTGCGGAGCCTTGCCCGGCCAAGACCAAGCTGCCCGACCGCCAGTTTGCCGATGGCCAGTGCGCCGACGGTCAGCGCCCCGATGGCAACTGCGCCAACCGCAACGGCGCCGACCGCGGCGACGCCCACCGTCAGGGCGCCAACCGCCCTCGCACCGCCGACAGCGCGTCCGTCACGTCGCACCACGGGAACCTGGCCCGCCTCTGAGGCGGGAACGCCGCCGGGTGCAGCCGATTGACTTTCCCTGTCACTGCTCATGCCACGCTCCTGCCCGTTGAAGCGGGCAGAATAGCGCAGATCGGGATGTGCATCGCCCGCAAACGCACAGCAAGAACATTCCCGTCCGTTCGCGTCTGCGCACGACCTAAAGCCGCGCCGTGCTACCCTTATGCGATGGATACCCTGACGCTCTTTGGCCTTTTCGCCGTTTCCGCCATGCTGATTTGTTACACGCTCGAAAACCGCAGTCACTGGTTCGTGCTGCTGTTCGCCGCCTCATGCGCACTCGGCTCAACGTATGGATTTCTTCAAGGCGCCTGGCCGTTTGGGCTGGTGGAGGCCGTCTGGTCCGTCGTCGCGCTCAAACGCTGGCTGACGGTGCGGCCATCCTGACAGCCCGCCCCTCCGCCTTACCGTGATTGCCCGGATTGTCATGGCGGCCATTCAGCCGCCATGCGTCGTCATCCGCACAATCCCGGTCAGCCCCCGGCGTTCAGCGCCGGGAGGAGACCGTCCCCGCTATCAGGCCGCCTGCTTACGGAACACATCCAGGCTGCCCGCATGGATCAGTTCGCTCGGCAGCACGTGTCCGACGATCTCCTCCGCCATGCGGCCAACCTCGATCAGCTTGTCCAGGTTGATCCCGGTGCTGATCCCCATTTCCTCGCACAGCAGCACCAGTTCCTCGGTGCAGATATTCCCCGCCGCGCCCTTCTGGCCGGCAAACGGGCACCCGCCCAGGCCGCCCACCGTCGAGTCGAACTGGCTCACGCCCATCTTCAGTGCCGCATGGGCATTGGAAACCGCCATGCCGCGCGTGTCGTGCAGGTGCAGCGCCAGGGTCAGGTTCGGCCACTGTGCCCGCACCTCGCCGATCATCCGCTCGATCCGCGGCGGGATCGCCCAGCCCATCGTGTCGGCCAGCGAAAGCTCGGTGATCTCGGTCCCGGCTTCGGCCGCGATGGCCAGGCCGTCCTTCACCACGCTGATCACCTGCGCCGGCGAAACGTCGCCGGAATAGTTGCAGCCGAACGCCGCCATAATGCCCAGGCGGTTGACCTTCACGCCCTTCGACAGGTGCAGCGCCGTCTGCTTGCGCATCGCTTCCACATTCTCGGCATGGCTGCGGTGCAGGTTCTTCTGCGTGAACGCCTCGGTCGCCGTCAACGCAATCGCGCCCTTGATCGTCAGCTTGTCGTGGAACGCCAGCGCCCGTTCCAGCCCGTTCGCATTGAACCACAGTGCCGTGTAGTGGATGCCCGGCTTGGCCTTGAACCCGGCAACCACGTTCTCGGCGTCCGCCCAGCCCGGCACGATCCGCGGATTGACGAACGAGCACACCTGGAGGTGCTCCAGCCCGGTTTCCGCCAGTGCCTCGATCAGCCGGATCTTGTCGGCCGTGCTGATCGGCCCAGGCTCGATCTGGAAGCCCTCACGCGGGCCTTCCTCATGGATTTCGACATGTTTTGGCAGATCGGTCATGGCAGTTTTCCTCCGCGGAAGTCAGCGGCCGAGGCATCGGCGCCCCGCCCGGAATGGATCGTCGATAAGACTAGCAAGCGGAAGCCGCCAGAGCCAATCGCGGCACCCTGGCTCGCTTCACCCTGGCCGCCTACCACGCCGCATCCAGCAGGGCGCGCACCGTCGATGGGCCGTCGATTTTGCGTGGATTGGTGTGCACCCAGCGGTCGTGCATCGATTCCCGCGCGATCTCGTCCAGCTGGTTCAGCTTCACGCCCACGTCGCGCAGTGTCGTCGGCAGCCCCAGCCCGGCGATCAGCGCCGCCACCGCATCCGCCGCCGTATCGCCCCGCCGCCCC
>DAICYU010000697.1 GCA_027311485.1 Acetobacteraceae bacterium | reverse complement strand
CGATGCACAGGCGCTGCTGCTGACCGCCCGACAAACCGGTGGCCGAGGTGTTCAGCCGGTCCTTTACTTCGCCCCACAGCGCGGCACGGGTCAGCGACCACTCGACGCGTTCGTCCATGGCCGCCTTGGACAGGCGTTCGTGGAGTTTCACCCCGAAGGCGATATTGTCGTAGATGGTCATGGGGAACGGTGTGGGCTTCTGGAACACCATGCCGATGCGGGCGCGCAGCGCATTGAGATCGACGCCGGGATCAATGATGTTCGCATCGTCCATCCTGACCTCCCCGGTGGCGCGCTGCCCCGGATACAGATCGTACATCCGGTTCAGCACCCGCAGCAGGGTGGATTTCCCGCAGCCGGACGGACCGATCATTCCGGTGACCTGCTTGTCCGGCAGATCGAGGTTGATGTCCTTCAACGCGCGGTGCGTGCCGTAATAGAAGTCCAGGTTCCGGATCGAGATGCGCGGCGCGCTGATCACCTGTTCGGAGCGTGCCTTGATGCCGCCGAACGTGGCGGACTGGCTGGAGCCGGAATCGGCGGTTGCACTCATGGTATCCTCATTTCCCCCGGTGCAGCAGGAGCCGGGCACCGATGTTGATAGCGAGCACGCCAAGGGTAATCAGCAGCGCGCCGACCCAGGCCAACTGCACCCAGTCATCGAATGCAGACCCGGCGTATTGATAGATTGTCACCGGCAGGCTGGCCATCGGCTGGGTCATGGCCACCGACCAGTTCAGGTTGCCCAGGCTGGTGAACAGCAGCGGCGCGGTTTCACCGGCGATGCGCGCGACCGCGAGCAGGACGCCGGTGACGATGCCATCCATTGCCGCGCGATAGCAGATCAGTACGATCACCTTCCACTTGGGCGCGCCAAGGCCAATCGCAGCCTCTCGCAGCGCGGGGGTGATCAGCCGCAGCATGTCCTCGGTGGTGCGGACCACGATCGGGATAACGATGACCGCCAGCGCGAGGCAGCCGGCAAAAGCGGAAAACCCGCCGAACGGCTCGACAAAAATCTCATAGACGAACAAGCCGATCAGGATCGACGGTGCCGACAGCAGCACGTCGGACACGAACCGGACCGCATTTGCCAGCGGCGAGTTGTGGCCATACTCCGCCAGGTAGGTGCCGACCATCAGGCCAATCGGCGTGCCGATGGCGGTGCCGGCGGCGGTCTGGATCAGCGTGCCGACAATCGCGTTCAGCAACCCGCCATGCGAGCCGGGCGGTTTGGTGGAATGCGTAAACACGGTCAGCGACAGGCCGGCTGCGCCGCGCCAGAGCAGCGTGAACAGGATCGAGCCAAGCAGCACCAGCCCCAGCACTGTCGCCAGGATGCAGGCGATCTTGATGATGGCATTGACGCGATGGCGCCGGCGCCCAAGCGCCTTGGCAACGCGCGGGTCCTTTGCCGGACCCGGTATGGCGGTGGCGGATGTCGCGCTCATGCCGGTCAAGCCTTCAGTTTCGGGCGCAGCAGCGTGCGCGACACGGCGAGCACGATGAACGAAATCACGAACAGGATGAAACCCAGGGCGAGCAGCGAGGACAATTTCAGGCTGCCGGCCGGGCTTTCCGGGAATTCCAGCGCAACCAGCGAGGCGATGGTGTTGCCCGAGGCGAACAGGTTCGGCGAAATATGGTTCGCGTTCCCGATCACGAACGTCACCGCCATTGTTTCCCCCAGCGCTCGGCCCAGGCCCAGCATGATGCCGCCGACAACCGAGGCGCGGGTGTAGGGAAGGACGATCGAACGCATCACCTCCCACGTTGTGCAGCCGACGCCATAGGCGGATTCTTTGAAGACGGGCGGCACGGTTTCGAACACGTCGCGCATGGTGGCGGCGATGAACGGGATCACCATCACCATCAGCACCAGGGCCGCGGTGAAAATGCCGGTGCCGAAGGGCGGACCATCGAACAGGTCCTGCAGCACGGGAATGCCGTCGAAGGTGTTGATCAGGGTTGGCTCAACGTATTGGGCCATCAGCGGGACGATGACGAAGAAGCCCCACATCCCGTAGATAATGGACGGAACGGCGGCGAGCAGCTCGATCGCGATGCTGACCGGACGGCGCAACCAGATCGGGGCGATTTCCGTCAGGTAGAATGCGATGCCGAACGCCACCGGCACCGCCAGCAGCAGCGCCAGCGCGGCGGTGATCAGCGTGCCGTAGACCGACACGGCGGCGCCGAACACCTCATGCACCGGGTCCCAGGCGGTGGAGAACAGGAAGCCGATGCCGAAGTGCCGGAAAGCGGGCAGTCCGCCGATCAGCAGCGACACGATCAGGCTGCCCAGCAACGCGACGAAAACCGGCAGCGCCGCGGCCAGGAGCACCGAACGCTGGAGTGCGCTGCGCTCGTCAAGGCGATCGGCCGTGGT
>DAICYU010000696.1 GCA_027311485.1 Acetobacteraceae bacterium | reverse complement strand
ACTGGTCTCCTTTACCAGCCTTGAACCCAAACCGATGCCTGCGGATTCACCCACGCGAGAATGTCAACGGACCCTAGCCGGCCGTGACCAACTCAGCAACGCCACGAGCATCGTTTGGATTGCTTTTGTTGATCCGGACCGAAAGCGCCGCATGCGCATGACAGGCGTCGATACAGACGACCGGTAGGCCAATCCGCTTGAACTCGTGCCAACGCCAGCTCGCCATCGCGCCCGTCTCGAAGCCGATGCGTTCCGCGCCGGTGCGCGCTTGCGAACCACGTGAGCCAGCGCACCGGGGTCGGACGCGACCTTGCCCTCGAACAGGATCTTCCCGTCCCGGTCAACAACGTAGACCGCCGTCTCCTTCTGCGACACGTCCAATCCAACATACTGCTTCATCATGGCTCTCCTCCCGCTGGATCCTTTGACGAGACCAATTGTCGTCGCTAGCAACGGCGGAGGGTAGGCACCCGCGATTACGCAATGTGTGAAAAAAGGACCCTGTTTGAGGGGTGATCGGCGTCCAAACGGGGCTCTGGCGCGAAGTTGGTGCAGCGGGCTCGTGTTCTCTCACGGGGCACCGAGCAGACGTGCCCGCAGCAGGTCGAGCTTGGCCCGTCCATACATCTGCCGTTCAATCAGCTTCAACCTGGTGTTCCGCCCCTCGGTTTGCCGTTCGACCAAGGCTCCTTCAAGGCGGCCTGGACCGCTGCCTGGTCGCTGACAATGCCGCTGATGAACGATGCCAGTAAGCTGGAAGTCGCCTCACTGATCCAGGTTTCCAGATCGGCGGGCTTTCGGTGCTGGATCAGCTTATGGAAGCGGTCCATCAGATCCCGCGCCGTGACCAGGTCCGGCAGTGCGCGCTTGATCGTCGCGACGATGCGGGCCGAAGCGGCTTGCTCGCGCTCGCTCGTCATCATGCGTGCGATGCGGCGTGCTGACGGCGCCGGGCCGGACGGTGGGCCGTCACATTCTGTATTGGCCCGCTTGCGCTGGCGCGTTGCCCATTCCGTGACAACCCGCAAGCCGCCGGTAAATCCGGCCGCCGTCACCTGTCGCCATAACGCCGCACCGTTCTGGCAACCATCCGTCCAGGCTGTCTCGAGTTGCGCGGCGAACGGCTCCAAGGAGTTTGTCCGGCTGCGGAAGACATCCGTGCGGCCGCCGCGGAGCACGTGGCGAACGAGCTTGCGTGATCGTCCGGTGCGTCGGGCGATCTCCTTGATCGCCACGCCCTGCTTGGCCAGGGCCAGAATGACGGTGTTCTCTTTCTCCCGACGCAGCCACCTGTCATGTTGGCGACGTTCCGCACCGCTCAGTTGCTTCGGATCAACTCCGCCGGTGCCAAGCACGGAGCGGAGGACCTGCATGGACTGCTGCACTGCGCTGAGAAAGGCGGCGCTGGCGTTCTCCATCAGGTGCCAGCGATCCGCCACTTGCGTGGCCTCTGGGCGGCCTTCGGTGGCTGCCTGGATGTATCCGGCCCCGCGGTCGCGCGCTATAACCGTGATCGTGGGCCGCTCGGCCAGCCACTGCTTCAGTGTTGCCGCCTCACGGTCCGGCAAGAGGTCGATGATGCGGTGCTGCTCCAGGTCGTAGATGATCGTGCCATAGCGGTGACCGCGTCGCCATGCCCAGTCATCAACACCGGTGATGCGAGGTTTCTCGATCGTCGTGTGTCGTGCGGCACCACGGCGAACCACCCTTAATAGGGTGTGACGACTGACCGGGATCAGCAGGCGCTTGGCAAGGCTTTGTCCGGGCCACCCGCCGAGTGCCAAGCCGAGGTGGTGAACAATGTTGTCCAGACGCGCGGTGCAGCGCACATAAGGACGATCCTCCGTTGCCGCGAGCCGTTCGGTGAAGATCTTCTGCCGACATTCCGTCCTCGAGCAACGGAACCGCCGGGTCCACAGCCTGATCTCTACCGCACGTCCCTGAGATGGCAAATCTGCCAAGGACCGTTGATAGCGGCTGTGGACAAGGTCGGACTCGCCGCTGCATGTGGGACACACTGCCGTTTTCGCGGTCGATCGGGCCAGGATCAGCAGCTTGTTCGGATCGGATTCAATCCGCTCAACGGTCAGTCCACAAGGGGCCAGCGAGATGCCACGGCTCATGACGACACTCCTCCATCAAAATGCCGGTCATCTTCCCATCAGATTGCACCAACTTCGCGCCAGAGCCCCGTTTGCGCGCCGAAACACAGCCTCCACTTTTCCGGCGCAAGTCCAGGCTGGCGTCCCGGACCATCCACGTAAACGGTGGCCAGCCGCCGTTCCAGGGCGGACCAATCGATACCGCGGGCCAGCTTCGCCATAGGATAAACGAGATCGACAATCTGATCCAGACGCGACCTCAGAAGATCCTGCTGGCCGCCCTGGTCTCGCTTCCTCG
>DAICYU010000695.1 GCA_027311485.1 Acetobacteraceae bacterium | reverse complement strand
CTTCCACTGGCTGACCCAGCCGACCGTGCGTGACACGGCGAACAGGGCCGTGAACATGCTGGTCGGGAAGCCCATCGCCTTCAGGATGATGCCTGAGTAGAAGTCGACGTTCGGATACAGCTTGCGATCGACGAAGTACGGATCGTTCAGCGCGATCTTTTCGAGTTCCATCGCCAGGTCGAGCAGCGGGTCGTCCTTGATGCCGAGTTCGCCCAGCACCTCGTGGCAGGCCTTCTGGATGATTTTGGCGCGCGGATCATAGTTTTTATAGACCCGGTGCCCGAAGCCCATCAGCTTGGCATGGCTGTTCTTGTCCTTCACCTCGGACAGGAACTCCTTGATGTTGCGGGTGTGGCCGATGTCCGCCAGCATTTTCAGCACGGCTTCATTGGCGCCGCCGTGTGACGGGCCCCACAGGCTGGCGATACCGGCGGCGATGCAGGCGAACGGGTTGGCACCGGTCGACCCGGCCAGGCGCACTGTGCTGGTGGATGCGTTCTGCTCATGATCTGCATGCAGCATCATGATCAGGTCCATCGCCCGGGACAGCACCGGATTGATCTTGTATTCCTCAGCCGGAACGGCATGGAACATGTAAAGGAAGTTTTCCGCATACGACAGATCGTTGCGCGGATAAACGAATGGCTGCCCGACGGTGTATTTGTGCGCCCAGGCGGCGATCGTCGGCACTTTGGCGATCAGCCGGAAGGCGCTGATCCGGCGGCTTTCCGGATCGTGCACGTCCAGGCTGTCGTGGTAGAAAGCCGACAGCGCGCCGACCACGCCACACATCACCGCCATCGGATGGGCATCGCGGCGAAAGCCGTTATAGAACGTGCGAACCTGCTCATGCAGCATCGTGTGGCGCATGACGCCCAGCTCGAAATCCTTCGCCTCCGCGTCATTCGGCAGTTCGCCGTTCAGCAGCAGGTAGCAAACCTCCAGGAAATTGGATTTCTCCGCCAGCTGCTCAATCGGATAGCCCCGATACAGCAGCACACCTTCGTCGCCGTCGATGTAGGTGATCTTGCTGTCGCAGGATGCGGTCGCGCCATATCCGGGGTCGAATGTGAACACACCCAGCTCGTTATAGAGCTTCCGGATGTCGAAGACATCCGGGCCGATGCTGCCTGAAATCAGCGGCAGGCTGGCCGACTTGTTGGAACCGTCGAGGGTGACTGTGACGGACCGTTTGGCTGGTGCGCTCATGTGCGCGATGTCCTTTATGCGGGGCGGTTGCGCGCCGACGCCCGACAGGCGCTTTCACGCTGGCGGACGTCGGTTCCCGACAAAATTATGGCGCTATGCGCCGCAGCGCAACCTTCGCACACGCAACACGAACGGATTGCAGCCCGTTAACGGCGGAACCGTCACTAATGCAGCACGAGATTGCGGCGTGGCCGTGGCACCGGCATGGGCCTTGCCTGCTCCGCCTGGCAGGCGCGGATGGCTTTTCGCAAGGCCAGCAATGTGCGGGGCAAATTGAGATTGACTGCTTCGTCGGCCAGCATGGTCAGACACTGAAGCACACTGGACGCTGTCAGGTGCCGAGCCGCTTCAGGCAAATCGTCGTCAACCATGGGCGGTAAGATCTCTATGGTAGTCTGTCTCACCCGAGCGTGAGATACGAGACACGCTTCTATGGAGATAAACCCGTGTCGGTTGCAAGCGTTGAGTCGACCTGGTCGCAACAGAAATGAAAATTCCGGCAGAAATGCCACGTACACTGGGCATAATTGCCGGTGGCGGGCCACTGCCCGGCCGGGTTGCAGCGGCGGCCCGGGCAGCCGGGCGCGACGTCTTTATCCTGGGACTGGAGGGGTTTGCCGACCCCGCGGTGCTCGCCCCGTGGCCGCATGAGATCCGACGCATCGGTGCCGCCGGGCGTATCCTTGCAGCACTGCGGGCGCATGGTTGCAAGGACCTTGTCATGATCGGCCCGGTGCGCCGCCCGTCGCTCCTCGACCTGCGCCCCGATGCGGAAGGGACGCGGATCCTGGCCCGCATCGGCCGCGCGGCCTTCGCCGGCGACGACGGCATCCTGGCTGCCATCATCCGCGTGTTCAACGACGAAGGGTTTCACGTCCTCGGCGCGCACGAAATCCTGCGGGAGGTGGTGGCGCCGTCCGGCGTGCTGACCCGCGCGCAACCCGACGCGCTCGCCATGGCCGACATTGGCCGTGGCGTGCACGTCACCCGGCTGTTGGGCGCGGCCGATGTGGGGCAGGGCTGCGTCGTGCAGCAAGGGCTTGTGCTGGCGGTCGAGGCGGTCGAGGGCACCGACGCGATGCTGGCCCGGGCCGGGACGTTGCGGCGCGACGGGCTGGGTGGCATTTTGGTGAAATTGCTGAAGCCGGGGCAGGACCGGCGCGCCGATCTGCCGACCATCGGGCCAACCACCGTCCGCAAC
>DAICYU010000694.1 GCA_027311485.1 Acetobacteraceae bacterium | reverse complement strand
TGCCAGCGACCGGGCGAGACTCGAAGCGGCTGCTGATCAGGCTGCCCAGGCCGGAAAATACCAGCATGCCGGTCAGCACGAAGGCGAACCCGTCGGTCCGGTCGCCCAGCCACAGGCTGGCCTTCTCGATCAGGTAGATTTCGATGAACAGAAAGCCCAGCGCCAGCGCCGGGAAGAACACCACCGCCCGGGCGATGCCGCCGCGTTCGGCGCCGATGCGCCTGGGCGCGGCGAGCGGCACCAGCAGCACCAGCACGGCGATCACCACCGCCTGCGCCAGAACCGCGAGGTTGACCAGCGCCCCGACCTCGGCCTGCGGCAGGATCTCAAGCCGTTTCAGGATCGTGCCCAGACGGTCCAGCCGCAGCACCGCATAGAAAAAGGGTCGATCGAGCGTGATGGGGGACAGGTTAAATGCTTCCGCCGACGGGCTCGGCTGGCCGGACAGAACGGCCTCGGCCTCATCGGCGATGGCATCGTCCGGACCACTGGATTCAACCTCGCCCTTGTCGAAGGAGACGGCGGGCAGGTCGTTGTAGATCCCGGCGCGCGCTTTGATGACGTCCATGCCCGGATACCAGGACAGGTCGAAGGACCGATCATCGCAGAACTTGCGTGCGGCGCTGATCTGCGCCGGGGTGAATCCGTTGCGGGACACCAGGATCCGCACATTCCAGGCGGAGCGGTAAACGATGACGTGGCGCGCCGGGTCGGCAATGCCCGCCATGTCCAGCGCGGCGCGGACGGTGGCCAGCATGCGCAGCGCGTAAACCGGAAAGTCACGGATCGACACGGGAATGGACACGATGCCATTCGGCTGCAACGCGCGTAGATAGGACACGATGGCGCGCTGCGAGAATGCGGTGGCGTTGACCTCCGCCGCGTCGAGGAAATCCGCCGACAGATCAACAATATCGAACGCTGCGCGGCGCGTTTCCGCCAATGGGGCGGTGCCGGTCAGTCTGACCTGCGGCGCGGCGGTACCCGGTCGCATCGACACGACCGGCGGAACCGGCCCGATGCCGTTACGTAGGATCGACCGCAGCTCGGGCTCGGTTTCAATCACCCTGACATGGGCGGCGCCAAGCGCCAGCACCTCGGCGGTGCGGAAGCCGCCCGATGCGCCGGCAAGCAGGACGCGCGGGTGCGGGATCAGGTCATAGGGCAGCGCATCCAGCGCGGCATGCGCATAATTCGCCGCGATCGGCCCTGGCCTGGGCAGCGCGGCGATGCGGTTGCCGTCACGGTACAGGCCAAAGGATCGCGGCGGACCGTCGATCCCCATCATCCCGGCGTTGTTGGAGATATCGGTGTCCACCCGCTCGGTGAAGTCATCGAGCACGGCATAATCGCCGCGTGGTGCGTTGACGGTTGCCACCACTTTGGCATCCGGCGTGTGAAGGGGCGCGTAGATCGCCTTGAAATCATTGTAGGCGGCCTGGTTGTCGAGCAGCAGGACCGACTCACTGAGCAGCAACGCCACCGACGCAGCCAAAACGGCGGGCAGCCGGTACCGGCGTGGCACGGGCAGCGCGGCCAGCGCGAGAGGCAGCAGCAGAATCGGTACCAGCGCGAAGGCATGCACGAAGTACATGGCCGCCAGCACGCAGGCGGCGCCGGCACCGGCGCCCGTCAGGTCGAAGGCATAGACGCGGCCGATCCGGCTGGCATTGCGGACGAAACTCAGGCTGATGAATAGGCCGGCAAGGAAGAAGAACGGCAGCAGCGCGGCATAGTAGCCGGCGATGTTCCAGATCTGCGCCTGCCAGGTCACCGGGTTCTGCAATTGCAGCGGGTTGAACGGGTTGGTGGTCGTGAACCGGTAGCCGATCGCCGCCGAAAGCACCAAAGCGGCGGGCAGGAAGGCCATCAGACCAGCCGCGCGCCGGGCGAACGCATCGCGCCACAGCGCCAGGACGACGCCGCTGAGGGCGAAGCCGACCATGACGATCGAGATGACCCAGTACCCGTATTCCGACCATTTCGCGACGGCGAAATACCGGGTCAGCGCCGTCTCGTAGCCGACCGCGGCCAACGAGACGAGAAACAGCGGCAACAGATTCATGGCCAGATCTGCGTGCGGAGGAACTGCTCGGTCACGCTGTTGAACCGAGCCGATTCATCGACGAAGAGCGCATGGCCGGCATTCTCAAAAACTTCCATCTCGGTGTTCGGGCGGTTTCGCACGAGGTTCCGCCCCTGCGCAACCCAGCGCGGTCGGACGATATAAAGTGCAGGGATTTTCGTGCTGTAGAGCGCTTCCTTCCAGTAGGATCGAGGCTCGGGGTAAGCCAGCAGCAGTCGGCTGGCGTTTTCGGGCGTGCGCAGGGTGGCCTGTGTCAGCCGGTCCAGGTATGGCGTGGGCGGCGCGTGGCGGAACATCGAACGCACGAACTGCCGCATGGCCACCGCATGGTT
>DAICYU010000693.1 GCA_027311485.1 Acetobacteraceae bacterium | reverse complement strand
GGCGGCTGCGGCCAGACCCGAGGGGCCCGAGCCGACCACCGCGACGCGCCGACCGGTGGACGTGATCTCGGCGTTCTCGCTCGCCAGTCCCGAAGCGAACGCATGCTCGATGATCTCGTACTCGATGCGCTCAATCGTCACCGGCTGGTCGGCGATGCCCACGACGCAGGCGGACTCGCACGGCGCCGGACACAGCCGCCCCGTGAACTCGGGGAAGTTGTTGGTGGAATGCAGGTTGATGACCGCCTGCTCCCACTGGTCGCGATAGACCAGATTGTTCCAGTCGGGGATCTGGTTATTGACCGGACAGCCGTTGTGGCAGAACGGGATGCCGCAATCCATGCACCGCGCCGCCTGCCCGTTGAGTTCCTCCGGCGGCAGCGGCTTGACGAATTCCTTAAATGATTTCAGCCGGACATCGGGCTTTTCGTAGCCACGGTCGTGCCGCTCGATCTCCAGGAAACCGGTGACCTTACCCATCGTCTTCTCCAGATGCGTCAGCCGGCCGCCCCAGCCTTACCCAGGGCGGCACGCGGCCGGTTCATGACTTACTCCGCGGCGACCGTCGCCGCCTTCTGCGCCTCGGCCCGCAATTCCAGCAACGCCCGGCGATAATCGCGCGGCATCACCTTCACGAAGCGGGACAGCGCGTTGTCCCAGTCGTCCAGCAAGGCCCGTGCCTTGGCGCTGCCGGTGAACAGCAGATGCCGCTCCACCAAAATGCGCAGGCGTTCGGCGTCGAAGCGCAACGGATCACCCATGCCGCTGTCATCGACGCTGATGGCACGCTGCCGTGGGCGTCCGGGCTCATCCGCCAGGCCGAGTTCGGCGAGACCGACCTTTTCCAGGTCTACCCCGGCCATGTTGCACAGCCTGGAGAAGCGGCCGGCTTCGTCATAAACATACGCGATGCCGCCCGACATGCCCGCGGCGAAGTTCCGGCCAGTTTCACCCAGCACCACGACCGTGCCGCCGGTCATGTATTCGCAGCCATGGTCGCCACAGCCTTCCACCACCGCGACCGCGCCGGAGTTGCGCACCGCGAAGCGCTCCCCGGCGACGCCCTGGAAGTAGGCCTCCCCGGCGATGGCGCCATACAGCACCGTGTTGCCGACGATGATGTTCCGTGCCGGATCGCGTTTCACATGCTCCGGCTGCTTCACCACCACACGTCCGCCGGACAGGCCCTTACCGACATAGTCGTTGGCATCGCCGTTCAGGTACAGAGACACGCCGCGCGCCAGGAACGCCCCGAAGCTCTGTCCGGCGTTGCCGGTCATGGTGATGGCGATGGTATCCTCCGGCAGGCCGTTATGCCCATGATGCCGGGCGACCTCCCCGGACAGCATCGCGCCGACGGTGCGGTTGATATTGCGGATCGGATGCTGCAGCCGCACCGGAGCGCCGGATTGCAGCGCCGGCGCAGCCTCTTTGATCAGCACCTGATCCAGCGCCTTGTCCAGGTGGTGGTTCTGCACCTCGGAATGATGGACGCCGATGCCCGGCTTGATCGCCGGCTGATACAGAATGCGGCTCAGATCGACGCCATGCGCCTTCCAGTGGGCGATAGCGCGCCGCATGTCCAGCTTGCCAACCTGGCCGATCATCTCATTGACGGTGCGGAAGCCGAGTTTCGCCATCAGCTCCCGCACTTCCTCGGCAACGAAGAAGAAGTAGTTGATGACATGCTCCGGCGTGCCGGTGAACCGCTTGCGCAGCACCGGGTCCTGCGTCGCCACGCCCACCGGACAGGTGTTCAGGTGGCACTTCCGCATCATGATGCAGCCCGCGGCAATCAGCGGCGCGGTGGCGAAGCCGAACTCATCGGCGCCCAGCAGCGCACCGATCACCACATCTCGCCCGGTGCGCAGGCCACCATCGACCTGCACGTAGATGCGTGAGCGCAGCCCGTTCAGCACCAGGGTCTGCTGCGTTTCCGCTAGGCCGATTTCCCACGGCGACCCGGCATGGGTCAGCGAGGTCAGCGGGCTGGCACCCGTGCCGCCCTCGAAGCCCGAGATCGTCACGTGATCCGCCCGCGCCTTCGACACACCGGCGGCAACCGTGCCGACGCCGACCTCCGACACCAGCTTCACCGAGACGCGCGCCTGCGGGTTGACGTTCTTCAGGTCGTGGATCAGCTGCGCCAGATCCTCGATCGAGTAGATGTCGTGATGCGGCGGCGGTGAGATCAGGCCGACACCCGGCGTCGAGTAGCGAACGCGGGCGATGTTCTTGTCCACCTTGTGGCCGGGCAGCTGTCCACCCTCACCCGGCTTCGCGCCCTGCGCCATCTTGATCTGGATGTCGTCGGCGTTGACCAGGTATTCGGTGGTCACGCCGAACCGCCCGGACGCTACCTGCTTGATGGCGGAGCGCAGGGAGTCACCGTTCGGCAGCGGTGTATAGCGGTCGGCTTCC
>DAICYU010000692.1:2116-2422 GCA_027311485.1 Acetobacteraceae bacterium | reverse complement strand
GAGCCGAATTCCTGGGGCGGTGCCGCGGGCGGACCGCGGGAATCCTATGAAAAGGGCTTCCGGTCCTACCAGGAGCAGGTCAGTGGCGAGAAGCGCCGCATTAAGGCCGAGCTGTTCGCCGATCACTACAGCCAGGCTCGGCAATTCTACCGGAGCCAGACGCCGGTAGAACAGATGCATATCAAGGACGCCTTTGTCTTTGAGCTGAGCAAGGTGGAGACACCGGCGATCCGCGCCCGCGTGGTATCGCATCTGCTGAATGTGGATCAGGAACTGGCGCATAAAGTAGCCGACGGGCTTGGCTTG
>DAICYU010000692.1:0-2106 GCA_027311485.1 Acetobacteraceae bacterium | reverse complement strand
GCGGCACCGCCGGCCCGGCCGATCGTCGACGACCTGCCGCCTTCAAAGGCGCTGAGCATCCTGGCCAACGCCAAGAAGACGTTCAAGGGTCGCAAGATCGGCATCCTGGCCAGCGACGGCGCGGATGCGGCGGTGCTGGCGGCGTTGAAGGAGGCGGCCACGGCGGAAGGCGCGATGGTGGAACTGGTGGCGCCGAAGGTGGGCGGCATCAAGACCAGTGATGGCAAGATGATGCCGGCGCAGCAGAAGGTGGTTGGCGGGCCGTCGGTGCTGTACGACGCGGTCGCGGTCGTGCTGTCGGCCGAAGGCGCGGCCCTGCTGTCGCGGGAGGCAACGGCGAAGGACTTCGTCGCCGATGCGTTCGCCCATGCCAAGTTCGTCGCCTATACGGAAGCCGCCATGCCGCTGTTCCAGAAGGCCGGCGTGACCGAGATGGACGAAGGTTGTGTCGCGCTGAAAGGCGCGGCGGACGCCAAAGCGTTCCTGCAGAAGTGCCGCGAACTCCGCTTCTGGCCGCGTGACGCGACGATGCGCGCGGTCTGATCGCCTGGGCAGCCTCCGGTCGGTTGGCCGGAGGCTGCTGGCTTGACGTCACGGAAAATTTCCCCGATCAGTCGGTATCGACGAATGTCCTCCGTACGCAGCGGAACGGGCACAACAATATCGGGGAAACGTCATGCGCAATATTGGTGTCATGAAGCCGAATCGTCGTACGGTTCTGGCGGGTTCTGTCGGGTTACTGGCGATGCCCTGGGTGGCGAGGGCGCAAGCCAAGCCGATCAAGATCGGTATCCAGTCCATCTTCTCGGGTCCCATCGCCCTGCTTGGCACATCCTCACGCGGTGCGATCCAGCCGGAGATCGACCGGATCAACGCCGCAGGCGGACTGCTGGGGCGGCAAATCCAGCCCATTTACCGGGATTCGAAGGGGCAGCCGCAGGAAGCGGCGCGTGTCGCGCGGGAGCTGGTGAATACCGACGGTTGCGAACTCCTGTTGGATGCGGAAGCCTCGTCAGGCGCGTTCGCCGTTCAGGAAGTGGTGCGCGACCTGGGCGTGCTGTGCGTACACTCCAATAGCGAAACGTCCTCGCTGACCGCCGACCCGAAGCTGCGGGTGCCTACCGCGTTCCGCTGCGCCCGGCAGGGTGTGCATGATGCGATCGTCGGCGGCGCGCATTCCGCCAAGGTGGCGACCGCGAAGAAACTGACCAAATGGGCCACGTGCTCGCCCGATTATGCCTTCGGGCGGGACACCACGGCGCAGTTCCTGGAATACCTGAAGCACTTCAAGCCGGATATCGAGGTCATTAGCCAAGCCTGGCCGAAGCTGGGTCAGCCTGACTTCACCGAGGTGATCACCAAGATCCTGCAGGCCAAGCCACAGGCCCTGTATTCGGCGCTGTATGCCGGCGACCTGTCAGCGTTCGTGAACCAGGGCAACGTGTATGCGCTGTTTGGCGCGATGCAGGTGTTCGTGCCGGCCATGGGCGACCTGCCAGTGCTGACGGCGGTGAAGAACCTGCCGCCCGGCATCCAGTCCGCCAACCGATATTTGCCCACCTTCCCGGACACCAAGGCGAACGCCGCTTGGGGCGCGACCTACCGGAAGGAAAACGGCAACGCGTTCCCGACCAACTGGTCGTGGCAGAACGCGACCGCGATGCGCTTCATCGAGGCGGCGGTGAAGAAGGCCGGCAGCACCGACGGCAAGAAAGTCGCGGCGGCGCTGGAAGGCCTGACCCTCGACAGCCCGTTCAGCACCACGGGCCAGGTCACGATGCGGGCCGAGGACCATACGCTGATCGACTACGCGATCGGCTGGGGCACCACGATTCCCAAGGCGCCGTATGTGATCGACATCGAGCCGGGTGACTGGGGCCAGATCATCGAGCTCGAAACCGAGTGGAAGAAAAAAAGCGGCTATATCTGAGCGCAAGCCAAGCCGCCGCCATCCAAGCTGCTCCCTGGGGGGAAACCTATGACTGAACTGAAACAGACACGCCGGTCTGTGCTGGCCGGCGCGGCCGCGGTGCTGGCGACCCCGCACATCGCAGGGGCGCAGGCCAAGGCGGTGCGGATCGGCATGCAGGCCACATTCTCCGGCCC
>DAICYU010000691.1 GCA_027311485.1 Acetobacteraceae bacterium | reverse complement strand
CGGATTCACCTCAGCCTGAACTACGACTGGACCCGGATTACTGGCGGCGTCCAGTCAACCATCCCGCTTGCAGCCAGCCAGACAGGCAGCACCTTCTCTCAGACTGTGGTCACACTCGGTCTGCATCTGTCACTTTGACAGCCAGTCTGGCAGGGGTCAAAAATACCGTTCAAGGACGGTAATGACGTCACCAGGCAGCACCGGCGCTGTACGCAGCGCCCGCCCTTCGACCGGGTGATCGTTAACCGTACGAAGAATGGCGGCCTGGTCAGTCTGCGCACGATAAGTAAACCCGCCGGCGACCGCTACCGCAGTCAGTACGGTCATGCCTGGTTTGAAGGGATAGGGCCCAGGTTTGGTCACCTCACCCAGCACATAGATCGGCCGATATTCCGTTACCTCGACGGCAACCTCGGGGTCGACAACGATCTGGGCTTTCTTGAGGCGCGTCGCAATACTATGCTCCAGTTCGGCCGTTGTCAGTTCCGCCGCCTTGACGGTGCCGATCAATGGCATGGCAACGTTGCCCCCTGCGCTGACCTTAAATTTGCCGGACAGACGATCCTCACCATAGGTCGTGATCTGCAACTCGTCATCGGCACCAAGCCGGTAGGGGCCCCGGTCGGCTTCCGGCAGAGGCGGCAATCCCGAGCCAGGAGTACAGGCACTGACGACCGCAGTCGCTGCCAGCAATGATGCACTCTGTGCTAGACCAAACATGATACGGCGGCGATGGAGACGCGTCATTTCAGACCAACATATTCTATCAAGGACCGGCAGCTCAAGCCGTGGCACGACGATCTGGGCCGTTAACTCTCCAACACAACCTCCCGTTCGGCGGCTACTGGGATGTTGGCAAGGATATCATCTTCGTGCTTCGACAGAACTCGATTCACAAAATCGTGCATTTCTGATCGGAAACGTGCCTGCGAGAACCGTAGCGCATTTGAACGGCACGCATCGCTGCTCAAGCGCGGCTGCAGGGCGTCAAATGCATCCAACGCCTCGGTGATCGCATCGGCGTCCTGGCGATGGAATAATATGCCTGTCTTCCCCGGGATGACGATGTCCGCTGCACCGCCTCGGCCATACGTGATGACCGGTGTGCCGCAAGCCTGCGCCTCCACCAGGGTGATCCCGAAATCTTCTTCAGCGGCGAACACCAGCGCACATGCTGCCTGCATCAGTTGAACAAGTACCTCTTGCGGCACTGTGCCTTTGAATTCAATATTTTCTGCCCCTTGCGCGGCGCCTCGTACGCGGTTGTACTCCGGGCCGGTGCCGACGACGACAAGCTGGCGCCAGGGCTGCGCCCGGAAGCTGTCGACTACCACGTCGGCACGCTTGTACGGTACGAAACGACAAACCAGAAGGAAGAAGTCTTCCTTGCGGTGTCCCACCGAGAACCGGTCTACATCCACCGGCGGATGGATGACGGATGCATCACGTCTATAGGCTTTCCGGATCCGCCGCGCGATGTAATTTGAATTGGCGATGAAGTAGTCGACGTGGTTTGCACTGACGGCATCCCATTGGCGTAGCCGAGCGAGCAACCAGCGTACATAAAGGCTCTTCAAGCCCCGCTGCAGCCCGGCTTGCTCCAGGTATTGGTGCTGCAAGTCCCAGGCATATCGCATAGGCGAATGCACGTAACTGATGTGAATCTGATCCGGGCCGGTCAGAACGCCTTTGGCGACAGCATGATTGCTGGATATCACCACGTCGTAGCCGCGCAGATCAAGCTGCTGCACCGCAAGCGGCATAAGACCGACATACTGTCGGAACAGCCGCCGCGCGAACGGTAAATGCTGAATCGATGAGGTTCGCACTGTCCGGCCGTCGAGAAAGCCGCGCTGGTCATGCGGCAGGAAGTCGACGACGGCGAACAGATCCGCGTCCGGAAAGCAGGCTAACAGTTGCTCTACAACCCGCTCCGACCCTGCGTAGGTTTGCAGCCACTCATGTACAATCGCCACTCGCGGCCCTGTCGGCTTTCGAGACGGGATGTATCCCGGCGCTGCTGGCCGGGGCGCCCCTAGTGCCAAAATGGGGTCTGAAGGTCGCACCAGATCGGCCTCCACCGACGCAGGCGCATTCAAATCGACTGTGAAAGCCCGTGCCGCCACGTCCCCGTATCCAGTGGATACAGCCGTGGACATTGGGATTTCATAGGTGGAAAAACGTTTCTGGTCCATCGTTGCAAGCTTTCCGCACTCCAACAAGCTCTACCTTCACGCGCTTGAACAGCCCGGGTAAGCTCTCTCTTTGGCCAAGAGGAAGCCCGGCCGTTCACCTGTTTGGGTAAAAGAGGGTGTAGTCGTGCCGACCGGAGGGGGCGCCCCGGGGGCGGAGGTCGGCACGCCCGTGTCGCTGCGGCAGGAGGTCGGCTCAAATCGGGGCATCGCGCGACTGTCCAGATTCCCGGTGGC
>DAICYU010000690.1 GCA_027311485.1 Acetobacteraceae bacterium | reverse complement strand
CCCTGTCGGCCTTCGGCGCCCGCACCCGCGCCGAGATGCTGCACGCCGCACTGATCGTCGCCTTCGGCTTCTCCGCCCTCGACACGCTTGCCCAGGCAAAATCGGACCCGGAGCTGTCGCCGACGCTCCGCTTGCGCTATCGGATCTGCGCCAATGCACTGAACCGCGCCGGCCTGCAGAACGCCCATGCGCTCACACGCCGCCTGTCTTGCGAACCACCGTCCGCCCAGCCAGCTGCATCGGCGGACGACATGCCGGCCGCGCAGGCACACGAAGCCCTGCGCCAGGCCAAGGGCAAAATCGACGCCTACCGCGACCGCCTCGCCACCTCAGCGTCAGCCGGCCCGCTGTCAACCCATCCACGGCCAGATCCCAGCCTGTCAGCCAACCCGTCGTCAGCCGTTCCGCCTTCACCGGCTCGTCCGTCGGCAGCGCACCGCCGAGGCACCACGCTGGCCCACCTTTTCCAGACCATGCCCGACACGGAACCCCGCGCCGCCGCGGCATCATGAGATCTGATTGCGGAGAACCGGGAACCGCGCAGCATTCGCGGTGAATCAGACAAATCACGACTGATCATGCTTCCCTGATGCGCGATCCTGGCCGCGGCTCGCCCCGCCCGGCTTACTGCTTGGACGGAATCCCGCTGCGGCTTTCCCGGTAAGGATTCCGATCGCCGCTCGCATTCGTCTGCTCAACGGCTGGATTCTCGGCCTTCGGCGCGGTCTTGTCCCGCTGTCCCGGCTTGGTGCTACGCGTCCCGCCCGGATCGGCGCCCGCCACAGGGTCGCCGCCGGCCGTATGCGTGGAGTTGGTCTGGAAATTCGGTTTTTCTGGCATGATCCCGGAACGGCGCATCACCGCCCGGGTTGCAGACAGGCCGGTCGCAAAAACGCTCAGTGCTGGCCCTCGGGCATCCGCACCACCAGCCCGTCCAGCGCTTCAGTCACCTGGATCTGGCACGACAGCCGCGAGTCCGGCTGCGTCACCGCCGCGAAACTCAGCATGCTCGCCTCCTGCGACCCCGGCACCGGCAGCCCGACGATCTCCAACCAGGGCGGATCAACATACACATGGCAGGTGGCACAGGCACACTCGCCGCCGCAATCGGCGTCTATCCCCGGCACGTTGTTGTCCACCGCCCCTTGCATGACCGACCGGCCCACCGGCACGTCGATCTCGTGCCGCGTGCCGTTGTATTCGACGTAGGTGACCTTAGGCATGGCGTTCCTCCCCGTTTATGCCGCCAGTTGTTGCATGGACACGGCCATGTCCTCAATCAACGCCCGCGTCAGCCGCTTGCGCTTGGCGATGATCCGCCGCCCACCCATGAATTCAGGGGCGGCATTCACCGCCTCCACCGCCTGCACCGTCCCGTTCGCGGTCAGGTGGAACAGCGCGAACCGGCCCGCCACGACGTCACCGCGTACCACGATCTCGGCCGCGTCGAACGGCAGCCCGGCGATCTGCAGCCGCAAATCGTACTGGTCGGACCAGAACCACGGCACCTCCGGCGCCGGCGCCGGCTTGCCGCAGATCGCCGCCGCCGCCTGCTTCGCCTGTTCCAGCGCGTTCGGTACGCTCTCCAGCCGTCCGGTCCGGTCATACAAAGGCAACGGCCGCCGCGTGCAGTCGCCGATGGCGAAGATCGCCGGATCATGCGTCCGCGCCGCCAGATCGACGGTAATCCCACCGTCGCAGTCCAACCCGGCGTCCCGCGCCAGCGCATCGTTCGGCACCGCGCCGACGCCGATCAGGGCGGCCGAGCACGGGATCAGCCGTCCATCGGCGAGGCGCACGGCGGAGACGCGGCCGCCCTGCCCTTCCAGCCCGGCCACCTGCGCGTCGGTTTCGATCACCACGCCATGGCTGCGATGATGGTCCTGGAAAAACGCCGACAGGATCGGGCACGCCACCCGCGCCAGCACACGGCTTTCCCGCTCGATGACGATCGCCTCGGCACCCAGCGCGCGGGCCGACGCCGCGGCTTCCAGCCCGATATACCCGCCACCGATCACCGCCAGCCGAGCGCCAGGGTGCAACGCGGCCTTCAGCCGGTCGGCATCGGCGGCGGAGCGCAACTCCAGCACGCCGTCCAGATCGCTCCCCGGCAGCGACAGCCGCCGCGGCCGCGCCCCCAGCGCCAGAATCAGGAAATCGTACGGCAGCGTCACCCCGTCCGAAAGGGCCACCGTCTTCGCCGTCCGGTCGATGCCAAGCACCCGCACGCCCAGGCGCAGGTCGATCGAGGCATCCGGATAGAACGTCGCCGGCCGCAGCAGCAGGCTGGCCTCGGTCGCCTCGCCTTTCAGCCATGCCTTCGAGAGCGGCGGGCGCTGATACGGCGGCAGCGTCTCCTCGCCGACCAGGGTGATCCGGCCCTGCCACCCCATCTGGCGCAGCATGGCGGCGGCAGATCCGCCGGCATGCC
>DAICYU010000068.1:9230-12454 GCA_027311485.1 Acetobacteraceae bacterium | reverse complement strand
TGCGGGGACCGCTGTGGATCGAGTCGGTCATACGTCCGCTTCGCCTTCCCGGCGCGGTCATCACCGTACACGATATCCCGCTGCCCGCGCTCGCGGCCCTGGTGGATTTGTTCGATTCCGCGAAGGAGCCTGCGCACGGCATCTAGCGTCGCGAACCAGACGTTGATCATTCCGAATTTGGCCCTGGTTCGCGGCAGGGGCCGGTTATCTTCAGTCGCCTGCTAGGTTCCTGACGCCCGTCGCTGGGTGCGACGAACTTTGGGGCAGGGCACCAGCCAGACACACCCTGCCCAGCAGCCCACCGAGTTGATCCTCACCCGGTGCAACCCAACCGTTCACCACCAAATCCGACAGGGTGAAATCAGGTCGGGCGCGACACCCGCTTGCATCCCGCCCGACCGCGTGCAATCCAGCGGCATCTACCACCCAGTAGGGGTCCGTACCATGCAGCGCGAAGTGTTCATCGTCTCCGGCGCCCGCACCGCCATCGGCGATTTCGGCGGTAGCCTGAAGGACATACCGCCCACCGAGCTTGGCGCCCAGGTCGCGCGCGAAGCTATGTCCCGCGCCCAGGTCGACGGCGCGGAGATCAATCACGTCGTCTTCGGCAACGTCATCCACACCGAGTCGAAGGACATGTACCTCGCCCGCGTCGCGGCGCTGAATGCCGGCGTCAGCCAGGATGCGCCGGCCATGACGCTGAACCGCCTGTGCGGCTCCGGTCTGCAGGCCATCGTCTCAGCCGCGCAGGCCGTCACGCTGGGCGACGCCGACATCGCCCTGGCCGGCGGCGCCGAGAGCATGAGCCGCGCGGGCTACCTCGCCAGCGGAATGCGATGGGGCGCCCGCATGGGCGACAGCACGATGATCGACATGATGACTGCCGCGCTGCACGACCCCTTCCACAACATCCACATGGGCGAAACAGCCGAGAACCTGGCCGAAAGCCATCAGGTCACCCGCGCCCAGCAGGACGCGCTGGCCGTGGAATCGCACCAGCGCGCCGCCCGCGCGATCAAGGAAGGCCGCTTTAAGGCTCAGATACTGCCGGTGACGCTGAAGTCTCGCCGCGGCGAAACGGTGTTCGACACCGATGAGCATGTGCGCCCTGACGCCAAGCCGGAAGACATGACCAAGCTGCGGCCGGTTTTCCGCAAGGACGGCACCGTGACCGCCGGAAACGCTTCGGGCATCAATGACGGCGCGGCCGCTGTCGTCCTGATGGACGGTGACACCTTGTCCAAGCGCGGCGCCAAGCCGCTCGGCCGGCTCGTTGCCTACGCGCATGCCGGCGTCGATCCGAAGATCATGGGCATCGGTCCGGTCCCGGCGACCCGTGCGGCGCTGAAACGGGCCGGACTGTCTTTGGATCAAATGGATGTGATCGAATCGAATGAAGCCTTCGCCGCGCAGGCGTGTGCGGTTGCCAAGGATCTTGGCTTCGATCCGGCCAAGACCAACCCCAATGGCTCCGGCATCTCGCTCGGTCATCCGGTGGGCGCCACCGGCACGATCCTGACGATAAAGGCGTTGTATGAGCTGGAGCGGATCGGCGGTAGCTACGCACTGGTGACGATGTGCATAGGCGGCGGCCAGGGTATCGCGGCCATTTTCGAACGCGCGGCCTGATCGACCGCGATCCTGGCCACGTCCACTATGGCCGCTGGTGCCATGGTGGACGCGGCGACCCGGTTCAGTTGTCGGCCGTAGTGACCTGTGGCGTGAAGAAATAGCCACCGTACCGCACCGTTTTGATGAAAGACGGGTCCTTCAGGTTGGTTTCGATCTTCCGCCGCAGCCGGCTGATCTGCACGTCGATGCTACGGTCGAACACCGCGGCAGCCCGGCCGTGCAGCATGTCCAGCAGGTCGTCTCGCGACAGCACCTTGCGCGGGTGCTGGCAGAAGATCGACAGGATGTTGAACTCCCCGCTGGTCAATGACCGCGGCGTGCCGTCCGGACCGAACAGCTGTCGCCGAGCCATGTCCAGGCGCCAGCCTTCGAACATCAACACCTGCGGAGCCGGATCAGCCGCCTGCTCCATGGTGCCGCTGCGACGCATGACGGCCCGCACCCGGGCGAGAAGCTCACGCGGGTTGAAGGGCTTCGGCAGGTAGTCATCGGCGCCGAGCTCCAGGCCGACAATCCGGTCGGTCTCACTTCCCCGACCCGTGACCATGATAATCGGAATCGAGGACTTGCCCCGCAACCGTCGGCAAATGCTCAACCCGTCCTCACCGGGAAGGCCGACATCCAGGATCACGCAATCGACCTTTCCGCCGGATAAAACGCGGTCAAGGTCACGGCCGCTACGGGCTGGAGTGACCTCAAACCCGTTATCATTCATATAGTTCACCATCATCCGGCTGATATCCGGATCGTCCTCGACGACAGCGATGTGCGAAACTGGCTCCATGACCCACCTTTCAAGTAGGACATTGGCACCTCGGGCACATCACAAACAAGTGCAACCTTACATAGTCACAAATTGACACATTCAACTTTTTCGATATGAAACTGCATCGCCCTACCCGCGGGCCTTGGGGTAGCCGCGCCGATACTGATCAGTATAATCGCCTCCGCCTGAACATGATCGCAACGCCGCCATCGTTTGGCGGCCGGCGATCGCATGGGGGAGTGAAGCATGAGTTTAAAAGGTGCGGCCTATATCGTAGGGGCGTGGGAGCATCCCACCCGCAAGGCGCCGGACAAGTCGATCGCCTTGCTGCACGCGGAATGCGCCAAAGGGGCGCTTGAGGACGCTGGCCTGACCAAGGATGACGTGGACGGGTATTTTTGCGCCGGCGACGCCCCGGGCGCCCTGGGTCCGTTGTCCATGGTCGACTACATGAACCTGAAATGCCGCCATGTGGACAGCACTGACGTCGGCGGGTCCTCCTATCAGGTCGCGGTCGGCCATGCGATGGAAGCCATCGCTGCGGGCCGCTGCAACGTCGCGCTGATCACCCTGTCCGGCCGTCCGCGCAGCGAAGGCATGGCAACCGGTACCGCGCCCCGCCCCGGCAATCCCGCCGTGCCGGAGATGCAGTTCGAGTACCCGTACGGTCCCGCCGTGGCGAACCTCTATGCCATGTGCGCCCAGCGCCATATGTATGAGTACGGCACCACCAGCGAACAGCTCGCCTGGATCAAGGTCGCCGCTTCTCACCACGCCCAGCACAACCCGCACGCCATGCTGCGCGATGTCGTGACGGTCGAGGATG
>DAICYU010000068.1:0-9220 GCA_027311485.1 Acetobacteraceae bacterium | reverse complement strand
ACCGCTGCACCGGCTGGATTGCTGCGTCATCAGTGACGGCGGCGGCGCCCTGGTGCTGACCAAGCCGGAAATCGCCAAAAGCCTGAACCGCCCGCGCGTGAAGGTCATCGGCGTCGGCGAATCGCCCAAGCACCAGATGGGCGGCGATGTCGACCTGACCTACACTGCCGCCCGCTGGTCCGGCCCGCCGGCGTGGGAAATGTCCGGCATCAAGCCGTCCGACATCAAGTACGCCTCAATCTACGACAGCTTCACCATCACCGTGCTGATGCAGCTGGAGGATCTGGGCTTCTGCAAGAAGGGTGAAGGCGGCAAGTTCGTCGCTGACGGCAACCTGATTTCGGGCGTCGGCAAGCTGCCGTTCAACACCGATGGCGGCGGATTGTGCTCCAACCACCCGGCCAACCGCGGCGGCATCACCAAGATCATCGAAGCGGTCCGCCAGTTGCGCGGCGAAGCGCATCCGAAGGTGCAGGTGCCGAACTGTGATCTGGCGATCGCGCATGGCACCGGCGGCGCCCTGGGCACCCGCCATTGCGGCAGCACCGTGATCCTGGAACGGGAGTAATCGATATGGCTTACGTAGCACGCAAGATCCCGTTCGTCGGCACGCCTGAGACGAACCCGGAAACCAAGCCGTTCTTCGACGGTTCGGCCGCCGGCAAGCTGATGATCCGGCGCTGCACCAAGTGCAAGAAGGCGCACTGGTACCCGCGCAGCCTGTGCCCATACTGCTTCGGCGAATGCGAGTGGGAGCAGGCGTCCGGCAAGGGCACGATCTATACGTTCAGCGTCATGGAGCGGGGCAATCCGCCCTATGCCATCGGCTACGTCACGCTGGCCGAAGGCCCGAAGATGCTGACGAACTTCGTCGACTGTGAGCTCAAGGATTTGAAGATCGGCCAGGACGTCACGGTCACATTCGTGCAGACCGAGAACGACGGGCCGACAATGCCCATGTTCAAGCCGGTCTGATATCGACTGAAACCAATAAGCGGGCGCCGGTCAGAGATGGCCGGCGCCTTTTTTTGGCACAAACGAGTAGTGGAAACGTCATGCCTGTTACACGACGCATCGTGCTTGGAACGGCCGCGGCCCTGGCGCTGCCTCGTTATGGATTTGCGCAGCGTCCGGTGATCCGGATCGGGGTGCTGAACGATCAATCCGGCCCATATCGCGATGATGGCGGACCCATCGGTGTTGTCTGAACAAAACAGGCGTTGCTGGATTTCGGCGTGCCCGGCAAGGGATGGGATGTCGAGGTGCTGTCCGCCGACCACCAGAACAAGCCCGATGTCGGTGTGTCGATCGCGCGGCAGTGGATCGATCGTGACGGCGTGGATGCGATCGTCGACGTGCCGACATCCTCGGTCGGGCTGGCGGTCAACACGGTCTGCCGCGAGAAGAACAAGGTCTACCTGAATTCCGGCACCGGTTCGTCCGACCTGACCGGTCCGCAGTGCAGCCCGAACACGGTTCACTGGACCTACGACACCTACATGCTCGGCCGCTCCACCGGCGGCGCGACCGTGCGGGCCGGCGGCGATACCTGGTTCTTCATTACGGCCGACTACGCCTTCGGCCAGACCCTGCAGCGCGACACCGCCGGGATCGTCACCGGCATGGGCGGCAAGGTCCTGGGCAGCGTCGCCTATCCATTCCCCGAGACAACCGATTTCTCGACCCATCTGCTGCGGGCGCAGGCGTCCGGCGCGAAGGTGCTGGGGCTGTGCATGGCCGGCGCGGATACCGAAAACTGCATCAAGCAGGCGCATGAGTTCGGCCTCCACACCACCATGAAGATCGCTGCCCTGCTGATCCAGGTGCGCGGCGTCCGCGCCCTGGGCCTGGAGGTCGCGCAAGGACTGCGCTGGAGCGAGTCTTATTACTGGGATCTGAACGATCGAACGCGTGCATGGAACGACCGCGTCAAGGGCAAGACGCCGAACGGTGTCTGGCCGAACATGACCCAGGCCGGCGACTATGCGGCAACGCTGCACTATCTGAAGGCCGTCAGTGACATGGGCGTTGCCGCCGCCAAGGCGGATGGGCGTGCCACGGTGGATCGCATGAAGGCGATGCCAACGGATGACGATTGCTTCGGCCCCGGAAAGATTCGCGCCGACGGCCGGGCGCTGCATCCGGTCTATCTGCTGGAAGCGAAGAAGCCGTCCGAGAGCCGGCAGTCCTGGGATGTCGCCAAGGTCGCGGCCGTAACACCCATGGAAGAAGCCTGGCGTCCGCTGAGCCAGGGCGGCTGTCCGCTGATCAAGGCCTAACGGACACGCGCCCGCGCTTGACCTTGCGCAAGGCCCGGTCTGATCCCGGTGGTTAGCGTCAGCCTGACCATTATGGAGAGCAAACCAGCATGGCCGGTCTTGGGCGTGTTCTGAACCTTGCGCTGCTGGGCTTCGCCGCGGGCGGGCTGCTTGCCGGTTTCGGCGCGCGCTGGCTGCATCAGCCGCACTGGTCCGTCTGGTTGATGATCGGGGGTACCGTCCCGGTGCTTCTGGCCGTCCTGATCGACAGCCTGGCCAGCCTGGTGCGGCGTGAGATCGGCCTTGATATCATCGCCCTGCTCTCCATCGGTGGGGCGGTGGCGCTGGGCGAATACGTCACCGCCGGCGTGATCGGCCTGATGCTGTCAGGCGGCCGTGCGCTTGAAGGGTTCGCGGCGGAGCGGGCGCGGCGCGACATGTCGGCGCTGCTCAGCCGCGTGCCGCGGACAGCGAGCCGGTACCGGGACAGTCAGTTGGAAACCATACCGCTGGCCAGCATCGCGCCGGGTGACCGCCTGCTGGTGCGGGCCGGCGAAGCCGTCCCGGTGGATGGGTTCGTGCGCGACAGCACCGCGGTGCTGGACGAATCGGCGCTGACCGGCGAACCCATCCCCGTCACGCACCGCCGGAACGAATCCATCCGCAGCGGCGCGATCAACGCGGGCGATCCGTTTGACATGGAAGCCACGGCCGCTGCCGCACAGAGCACGTTTGCCGGCATCATCCGTCTGGTGCAGGCGGCGCAGGATACCAAGGCGCCATCGGTCCGGCTTGCTGATCGGGCGGCCTTCCTGTTCACACCCGTCGCCGTTGGTCTGGCCGGTGCCGCATGGGCGATCACCGGCGACCCGGTGCGCGGCCTTGCGGTAATGGTGGTCGCCACCCCTTGTCCGCTGATCCTGGGTGTGCCGGTCGCGGTCGTCTCCGGCCTGTCCCGCTGTGCCGGCCGCGGTGTGCTGGTGAAGGGCGGCGGCGCGCTGGAGGTTCTGGGGCGGGCGCGGACGCTGTTCCTGGACAAGACGGGCACGCTGACCGCCGGGCGGGCGCGCGTCGCGACAATCGAAACGGCGCCGGACGTCAGCGGCGACGACCTGCTGCGCCTGGCGGCGAGTCTGGAGCAAACCTCGCAGCACAGCATTGCTCAGGCCGTTGTCACCGCCGCCCGTGGCCGCGATCTTCCGCTCGGCTTGCCCTCCGACGTGACGGAGGAACCGGGCGCGGGGCTAACCGGCATGCTGGATGGCCGTCACGTCTCGGTCGGAAGCCACGCCTATGTGGCCGCCCGTGCCGCACCGGCCGACTGGACCGGCCGCTTTCTCCGCCGCATGGGCCACGAAGGTGCCACCGGCGCCTTTGTCGCGGCGGATGGCCGCATGCTGGGCGCCATCCTGCTTGCCGATGAGATCCGCCCCGACTCGCCGCGGGCACTCAGGCTGCTGCGTCAGGCCGGGATCACCCGGCTGGTCATGCTCACCGGCGACCGGCAGGACGTGGCCGAGGCGATTGGTGCCGCCCTTGGGGTGGATGAGGTGCGGGCCGAGCAGCGGCCGGAGGATAAGCTTGGGGCAATCGCCGAGGCGCGGGCAGCCGGCGAAGTCTGTGCCATGGTCGGCGACGGGGTGAACGATGCGCCCGCACTGGCCGCCGCCGATGTCGGCGTGGCGATGGGCGCGCGTGGCTCGGGTGCGTCGTCGGAGGCGGCCGATGTGGTGTTGCTGGTCGACCGTCTGGACCGCCTGGCCGAAGCGTTCGCGGTGGCACGCGGCACCCGGCGTATTGCCATGCAGACCGTCGCTGGCGGCATGGGCTTGTCCATCCTGGCGATGATCGCCGCGGCACTGGGCTTCCTGCCGCCGGTCTCCGGTGCCGTGTTGCAGGAGGTGATCGACGTCGCCGCGATTCTGAACGCGCTGCGAGTGCTGCGGGTGCGTATCCCCGGCCGCCCCCGGGTCATGCTGCCAGCCGCCGAGGTTGCTCGACTGCAGGCGGAACATGAGCGCCTGGCGGAACCGCTCGCCCGTCTGCGTGCCGCAGCGGACCAGCTTGCCACGCTTTCCCCGGCCGAGGCTGCGACGGCGCTGACTGCGGTCGAAGCGGTCGTGCGGGAAAACCTGCTGCGGCATGAGCGGGAGGACGATGCCCAGCTATACCCGGTCATAGCCCATGCTCTGGGCGGTGACGATCCCATTGCGGCGATGCATCGGACGCATCGGGAGGTGCAGCAGCTTGGCGGCGCGCTGGCCCGCATGATCGCCGACCTGCCGCCAGAGGGGCCCGATCAGGTCGCCGCCAACGACTTCCGCCGCGTCCTGTATGGGCTGGACGCCATCCTGCGGCTGCATTTCGCGCAGGAGAACGAATTGTACCACAGCCTGACGGACGCGGGCGATGGCCGGGTGCGGCCCGGCGGCGCGGTCGTGGTTTAGCGGGCCTCTATCGCGGCACGTCGCCCTGCAGCATAACCCGGTACAGATACCGCGTCTCCGCCATGTCGTAGTCACCGTTCGCTTTGTGCAGCAGGCAGCGGTTGTCCCAGATCACCAGATCACCCGGCTGCCACTGATGCCGGTACTGGAACCGTTCCGCCGTTGCGTGGTCCAGCAGATCGTCCAGCAGCGGCAGCGCTTCCCTGTGGTCCAGCCCCAGGATGCCCTCGATCCGGATCGGATTGATATAGATGGACTTGCGGCCGGAGTCCGGGTGGGTGCGGATGATGGGATGCAGCACCGCGTTGGGCACACGCTCCCTGTTCACGTCGGGCAGCGTCATCAGCTTCCGGCTGCTATGGCTGCTTTGATAGACGTGGATCCCCATCAGGTCGGCCAAGCGGTCCTGCATCGCCGGCGGCAGCGAGGCATAGGCTTCAGCCATATTGGCGAACTGCGTATCGCCGCCCTGCCGCGGTAGCGTCACGGCATGCAGCACGGTGGCCTTGGGTGGCCGGGCGTCGTTGGAGTGATCGGTGTGCCAGCCTTCGCCCGGGATGTAGCGGCGGCCGTCCGGGAAGCGATCCTGATTTGAGATGTAATGGATCTGCGGACAGTCCGGCAGCGCGAACCGCGTGTTGTGCTGGTGGAACACCGTGCCAAACAGCTCTACCGCAGCCAGCATCTGTGCCGGCTCAAGGTGCTGGTCGCGGATCGTCAGCACGCCATGCCGGATGAAGGCGCGATTCAGGTCCTGCCGCACGCTGTCGGACACCGGGCGGCTCAGGTCCAGGCCACGAACCTCCGCGCCGGTATGGCTGGTCAATGGGGTGATTTGCACCGCTGGCTCCCGCTTTTCGGAAATGCTACCGCGATCACGGCATCACGTCACGGTTGGGTCGCTTGAAGCGGTCGCTGCGGCAATTTGATACCGGGACGGAGGTGCCCACATGGCCTGGACCGAAGATGACGCGAAATGGATGCGCAGGGCGCTGGAACTGGCGCGGGAAGGGGACGTAGCACCGGGAAAGAACCCGATCGGCTGCGTCATCGTCCGCGGCGGGGAGGTGATCGGCGAAGGCTGCAACGAAGTCGATCAGCGGCATGATGCCACGGCCCACGCCGAAATCGTTTCGATGCGACGGGCCGGGCAGAGGCTGCAATGCGATGAGATGCGCGGTGCGGTCCTCTACTCGACCCTGCAGCCGTGCGGCATGTGCACGATGGCGTCGATCTGGGCGAAAATCGGCCGGATTGTCTATGGCGCCGGTCGCGACGACGTGCACCCGATGTATTTCGAGGACCGGCACCTCGACACGGTTGATTTCATCCGCGACGCGTTCCGTGACGACCTGTCACTGGAAGGCGGCCTGATGGCCGGCGAATGTGCCGCGCTGTACGTGCCGCCGGATGCGGATGTGCCCAAGGAGGAACAATTCAACCGATAGCACCTGGCCGAACCGGGCTGCCAACGCGGCAACCCGGTTCGGTCTGAAGTGCCGGTTCGCGATCAAACTACCCTGACGTTCTGGAACTGCCATGGATCGTCCATGTCCACCTCCTCGGGGAACAGCCGTCCACGGCCTTCCAGCGGGGTCCAGTCGCTGTACGCACCGGCCATGTCGCCCAGGTAAGGCTCCGCCACCGCCAACACGCGCGCGTGGTCGAGCTGATCAGCTTCCACCACGCCGGCACGCGGGTTCTCGATGGCCCAGACCATTCCGCCCAGCACCGCCGCCGTCACCTGCAGGCTGGTGGCGTTGTTGTGCGGCACCAGGCCACGCGCCTGCTCGATCGACAGGCGGGAGCCGTACCAGTACGCTCCCTTGCTGTGCCCCAGCAGCAGCACGCCGAGTTCGTCGATCCCGCTGACGATCTCCTGCATCATCAGCCGCTGCTGCGGCTGCATGTCCCAGTTCCGGCCAGCCAGTTCGTGGACCGACAGCACGGCGTCATCGCACGGGTGATAGGCGTAGTGCACCGTCGGCCGGTAGGTCACGGCACCATCCTGTCGCACGGTGTAGTAGTCGGCGATCGAGACCGATTCATTGTGCGTGATCAGGAACCCGTGGATCGGCCCGGCCAGCGGCGTCCACGTCCGCACGCGGGTCGAGGCGCCAGGCCGCATCAGGTAAATGGCCGCATCGCAGCCGAAATCATGCCGCCGCCCGTCCGCCGGCAGGGCCTTCTCATGCGTGCCCCAGCCTAGTTCCGCCGGCTGGCATCCCTCGCCCACGAAGCCGTCGATCGACCAGGTGTTGACGAACTCCCCCGGTTGCTTGGCCACGTTCGCGGTCTGTGTGTCGCGTTCGGCAATATGAATTGCCTTTACCCCCAAATCGCGGGCCAGGGCCGCCCACCCCTCCCGGTTCGTCGGCACAGCCGTATCCACGCCGGTATCGCGGGCGATGTTCAGCAGCGCCTGCTTGACGAAATGCGATACCAGGCCGGGATTGGCGCCGTGCGTCAGCACCGCTGTCGGGCCGGCACCCTGTGCCAGCGCCAGCGCGCTGTCCCGCAGCGCGTAGTTGGAACGCTGCGAGGGCGTCAGCGACGGATCGGTATAGCCGCCTGGCCAGGGCTCGATGCAGGTGTCCAGGTACAGCGCGCCAATCTCCCGGCACAGCGCGATTAGCGCGACCGAGGACACATCGACGCTCAGGTTCACCAGAAAGTCGCCTGGACCCAGGCGCGGCACCAGCACGTCCCGCAGATTCGCCCGCGTCAGCGGCAGAATGGCGAAGGAGACGCCATATTCGGCCGCCACGTCCTGCCCGCGCGCATCGCCGGACAGGATGGTGATCTGGCCGGGGTCGATATCGATATGGCGCAGGATCAGGGGAAGCACGCCCTGGCCGATGCTGCCAAAGCCGAGCATGACCAGACGGCCGCGGAATGCGACGTGTTTCATCAGCAATGGTCCTTTCTTCGCAGTCGAAGCGGCCTGCGATCAGGCAAGCCGATAGGCATGGGGCGCGATCGCCATGATGGGCAGACGCCCAATACAACGCGGATGGCCTGGTGTGATACCCGCAACCGGAGCGATCGGCCGTGTCTCGTCAGGGCGGCTATGCCGCCACTATGGCCGTGGAAAGCCAGTCATGACGGCCGAAGCCAACGGTGCGTGCCGTCAGGCGGCGATGGACACCGATCGCGTGTCGTAGCCCGGCGTTTCCAGCATCGGACGGTCCACGACCTCGACAATGCGGGCGCGGTCGAAACCGTTGAACGCCGTGCGCAGGCACGCCCCGTAGGCGCCAAGCTGGCCGATTTCGATCCAGTCGCCTTCGGCAATGTCGGCGGGCAGCAGAAACGGGCCGTGCATCACGTCGGCGCTGTCACAGGTCGGACCATAGAAGCGGAACGGCACCAGCGCGCCGGTGGCATCCTGGCCTGGCCGGATCAGCCGCACCGGGTAGCGGAAGCCCAGCGCGCCGGCATCGGACAGGCTGCCATACACCCCGTCGTTCACATACAGCGCGTCATCGCGGCGGGCCTGAACCTGCATCACCACCGAGGCGCCACCGGCAACCAGGGCGCGCCCCGGTTCGGCCCACAGGCGCGCGCCCTGGACGCCCAGGCGATCGAAGCCGGCCTCGATCTCGGCCAGGAACGCGCCCAGCGGCGGCGGCTCCTGATCCGGATAGGCGACCGGGAAGCCGCCGCCGACATCGACAACGTCGATCTTCACCCCGGCCGCGCGGATCACCCCGCCGGTCAGGTCGAGTGCGATGCGCCACGCCAGAGGATCCATGCACTGTGACCCGACATGGAAGCTGACGCCCAGCATGGCGGCGTCAGGGCGTGCATCCTGCAGCAGCGCGACAGCCTGCTCCGCCGGTGCGCCGAACTTGCCGGACAGGTCCAGCCTGGCGTCGCCTTTCGGCATGGCCAGGCGCACGACCAGGCCCAGCCGCCCCGGCACACCGGTGGCCGCGACCTCCGCCCGGATCTTGGCCAGCTCCGCAGCGCTGTCCAGCACGAAGGTGCGCACGCCATGCCGCTCCCACGCTTCCCGGATTGCGCCACGCGCCTTGACCGGGTGCATGAAGTGGATCGCTGCGTCGGGGAACATGTCCCGGACCAGCCGCACCTCATTCAGGGACGCGCAGTCGAAGTGCCGCACGCCGCCATCATGCAGCGCACGCAGCACCGCCGGATCGGGGTTGCACTTGACGGCATACAGCACGTCGCCGGGAAACGCGGCGACAAAGGTTTCGGCGGTGGCCGACAGGACCGCGGGGCGCAGGCAATGCACCGGCTCTTCCGGACGATCGGCCGCCGGATGGAACGGGCGTCAAGCTGACGGCGCAGCGGTGAAACGGCAGAGCGGGTGCGGACAACAGACATCGTGGCACATCCCTTGTGCGGGCCAAGGCGCAGGCAGGCGCCTTGGTCAGGCGCGCGTAAACGCGCCCGTAACAAAACGGGGACGAAAGCCGGGTCGAACGCAGGTGGTGCGGTTCGGACGCGGGTCAGACGATGCTGGTGGTACTTCGCATCGCGTTGGTGCGT
>DAICYU010000689.1 GCA_027311485.1 Acetobacteraceae bacterium | reverse complement strand
GGGCCGCTGGAGATCCTGCAGCTCTGGGTCAACCTGCCAGCCCGGCTGAAGCTGGTGCAGCCAAGTTATGTTGGCCTCCAGCAGGCCGCCATACAAGCGGTCACGCTCATCGATGGACGTGTCACCGTGAGCCTTGTCGCCGGCGCGTTCGAAGCGGCGAAAGGACCGATTGAATCGCATACGGGCGTATTCATGGCGGTCGTCACGCTCCGCCCAGGCGGTCGCGTCACGCTTCCGGCGCCGGCGGCGCGCAACGTCCTGTTCTATACCGTGCGCGGTGACGTGGCGGTGGCCGGAACGAACGTGCAGAGGTTCCAGCTGGTGCAGTTCGCCCAGGACGGTGACGATATCTGTGTCGAGTCGGCCGACGGCGCGACGCTTCTGTTCGGCCATGCCGATCCGATCAACGAGCCGGTGGCTGCTTACGGCCCGTTCGTCATGAACACGCACGCCGAGATCGAACAGGCAATCCGCGACTATCGTGCCGGCAAATTCGAAGGCGTGGACGTCGGGAAACCAGCGTAACCACTCTGCCGCCTCCAAGCCGGATGTCATGACCGTTGCGCCACCGCCGCCTGGCCTGACTTTTATCATTTGCATTGCAACGGTATGGTGCCTCGGCACGCAGGCAACGAAATGCCTGCGACGGAGGACGTCTATGCCAAAATCGACTGCGCCCGACACGATCCGGCGCCGACAACGCTCTGCCCTGATCATGCTGGTGATCGCGGGGACACTGAATTACCTGGACCGTTCAACGCTTTCGATCGCGAATCCACTGATTCGGCATGAGCTTGGGCTGTCGATCGCCGATATGGGCCTGCTGCTCTCAGCGTTCCTGTGGGCCTATGCCTTCGCCCAGCTTCCCGGCGGCGCCCTGGTCGATCGGATCGGTCCCCATCGTTTGCTGGCTGCTGGCCTGTCATTATGGTCGATCGCACAGGCCGCGGCCGGACTCGTCGGCTCGTTCGGGCAATTCTCCATCGCTCGCGTCTTCCTAGGCCTGGGTGAGGCGCCGATGTTCTCATCCGCGGTGCGGGTCGTGCGGGACTGGTACAATGTCCGGGACCGGGGCTTGCCGACCGGCATCTGGAACTGCACCTCCTCACTTGGTCCGGCGATCGCCCCGCCAATCCTGACAGCGTTGATGATCGGGTTCGGCTGGCGCTGGATGTTCATCATCATGGGCATCGCCGGCATCGGCGTCGCGGCGGCGTGGCTGCGTTTCTATCGCGATCCCACCGAGGCTCATTTCACCGCCGCCGAACGCCAGTATCTGAACGACGGCGAGGAACCCCGGCCCGATGCGCCCGTTCGCCTTTCCGAATGGCTCGGTCTGTTCCGGTTCCGCACCACCTGGGGTTTGGTCCTGGGCTTCTTCGGGGTGGTTTACATGAGCTGGCTGTACCTGGCCTGGCTGCCCGGCTACCTGGAAATGCAGCGGCACATGTCCATACCCAAGACCGGCATCGTTGCGGCGATCCCGTTTGCCTTTGGCGTGATTGGCAGCATCGGCGGCGGCTGGATCGCCGACTGGCTGATGCGGCGTGGATTTTCACCTGTCAACAGTCGCAAGATACCGGTCATCGTCGGCCTGCTGGGCATGGTCGCGTTTACCGTCGTCGCGGCGGAAACGCCCAGCGATGTGCTGGCGGTGGCCGCGATCTCCGCCGCATTGATGTTCGGCGCGTCCGCCAGTGGCATGTCGTGGGCGCTGTCCTCGGTCGCGGCGCCCGCCCACTGTACGGCGTCCCTGGGCGCAATCCAGAACTTCGGCGGCTATCTGGGCGGCGCGCTGGCACCGACCGTGACCGGCTTCATCGTACAGGCCACTGGCAGTTTTACGCCGGCGCTGCTGGCGAGCGCAGCCATCGGGCTGGCGTCGGCGCTGGCCTACCTGGTGGTGATCCGAGCCGAGCCGATTACCACGGCGGAACTCGATGCCGTGGCGGGCGTGGTGACACCCGGCACGGCACCGTAGCGCAGGCATCGGCGGTCAGGCTGCCGGGCGATGATGCGGTGTAGCGGGGCGTGCTCCCGGTCCGTCAGCGGCGCCGGGAACACGCCGGTCCACGCCAAGCCGGTCAGTCTGATTCGCCGAGTACCGCGACTTCGGGAAGGCGCACGGCATCCCGCTCCAGGATATCCAGTATGGTGACCTGATCCACCGGCACCTGCAGGAAAAAACCCTGTGCGAAGTTGATGTGGTACTTGCGAAGCAACTCGCGTTGCGGCCGCTTCTCCACGCCTTCCGCCGTCACGGGAATCGACAGATCGGTGGCAAGCTGCGCGATCGCCCGCACGACAGCCGCCTTGCAGAAGAGGTTTCTTTCCGCGCAGGGCTTGCGACTGGTTGGCGACCCCTTCGTGATCCGTGCGTCGATCCTGCGCGCCGTTACTCAGGGCGTGCTCGCCGTTCGCCAGGATGACGGT
>DAICYU010000688.1 GCA_027311485.1 Acetobacteraceae bacterium | reverse complement strand
TCGATCCGTGGCCGATGAGGCGGTGGCACCCGTCAACAAGACGAGGCTGGGGTAGAACCATGGCTCTGCTTGAAGTTAAAGCCGTGCAGGTCAAGTTCAATGGCTTCCTGGCACTGCGCGGTCTGGACCTGACAGTCGAAGCCGGTGAATTGCGCTGCCTGATCGGCCCGAACGGCGCCGGCAAGACGACCGCTCTCGACGTGATCTGCGGCAAGGCACGACCCAGCGCCGGTGAAATCACGTTTGATGGCCACAAGATCGGCCGGCTGGATGAACACCGCATCGCGCGCCTTGGCGTGGGCCGAAAATTCCAGGTACCCAGCGTCTTTCGGGAGTTGACGGTCCGCGAAAACCTCGCCGTCGCACAGTCCAGGCCATCCGGCATATTCAGCAATCTTGTCCCCCGCAAACAGCGCGATCCGGCGCTGCAAAACCTCGCTGAATTTGTTGGATTGGCCGATGTAGCAGATGAACCCGCGGGCAACCTGTCCCACGGCCAGACGCAATGGCTGGAGATCGCCATGCTGATGGCACAGGACTCTCGCTTGATCCTACTGGACGAACCAACCGCCGGGATGACCGCGGCTGAAACGCGCAAGACCGCCGAACTGTGCCGGCGGCTCAAGGGACAGCACTCATTGATCGTGGTCGAACACGACATGGGATTCATCAGGGAAATCGGTGACGTGATCTCCGTCATGCATCAGGGAAAGCTGCTTGCCCAGGGAACGGTGGCCGAGATCGAAGTCGATCCTCAGGTAAAGGAGGCCTATCTTGGGTCCGGTGGCATCAGCCATGCTTGAACTGGCCCGTGTCGATGCCTTTTATGGCAACAGCCGAGCCGTGCGAGACCTCAGTCTTTCAGTGGCGGGCGGGGAATTGCTTGCCGTGCTGGGCCGCAACGGCACCGGCAAGACGACACTGCTGCGCGCCATGCTCGGGCTGATCCGCCAGACAGGAAAGGTTCGGCTGGACGGGCACGATGTATCGGCTCGCCGCACCGATGAGCGTGCCCGGATGGGGATCGGCTACGTGCCCCAGGGCCGCGGCATCATCCCCGGCTTCACCGTCATGGAAAACCTGAGGCTCGGCTTGTTTGCCAACCCCGCCGCCAAAGGACGTCTGGATGACAGCGTCTTCGAATTGTTCCCAATGTTGAAGGAACATCTCGGTCGGCGTGGCGGCAATCTGTCTGGCGGGCAGCAACAGCAATTGGCCATCGCGCGGGCGTTGCAGAGCGGACCGAAAGTCATCCTGTTTGATGAACCGACGGAGGGCATCCAGCCAAACATCGTCGAGCAGATCGAGGACATTATCATTCGCCTCAATCGCGAGCGCGGCCTGACCATCGTGCTTGTCGAACAGAGTATAGCATTCACGCGTCGAGCCGCCCAGCGTTTCATCATTATGGAGAAGGGCACCATCGCCGCGGAAGGGCAGGCGGCCGACCTGACTGATCAGATCGTGCATCGCTACATGGCCGTGTAGCAGTGCGAAACCACCAACAACCGGGAGTATGAACCGTGATTCATGGCGATATCAGCAGCAGCAACGACACAGTCGGCGTTGCCGTCGTCAACTACAAGATGCCGCGCCTACACACGCGTGAGGAAGTGCTGGCGAACGCCCGCAAGATTGCGGACATGCTCGTCGGGATGAAGGCCGGCCTTCCCGGCATGGACCTTGTTATCTTTCCGGAATACTCGACGCACGGGATCATGTATGACAGTGCCGAGATGTATGCCACCGCGTCGAGCGTGCCCGGCGACGAAACAGACATCTTCGCCGAGGCCTGCCGCAAGGCCAAGGTATGGGGTGTGTTTTCCCTGACCGGTGAGCAGCATGAGGAACATCCGCACAAGGCGCCGTATAACACGCTGATCCTGATGAACGACAAGGGCGAGATCGTTCAGAAATACCGCAAGATCATGCCGTGGGTTCCCATCGAAGGCTGGTATCCTGGCAACTGCACATACGTGTCGGAAGGCCCCAAGGGCCTGAAGGTCAGCCTGATTATCTGCGACGACGGCAATTATCCGGAAATCTGGCGCGACTGTGCCATGCGCGGCGCGGAACTGATCGTGCGCTGCCAGGGCTATATGTATCCGGCCAAGGAACAGCAGATTCTGATTTCCAAGGCGATGGCTTTCGCCAACAACACCTACGTTGCTGTCGCCAACGCCGCTGGCTTCGACGGCGTCTATTCGTATTTCGGCCATTCCGCCATCATCGGCTTCGATGGCCGCACGCTGGGCGAATGCGGAGAGGAAGAATACGGCGTGCAATACGCGGCGCTGTCCAAATCGCTGATCCGCGACTTCCGCCGCACCGGACAGTCGGAGAACCATCTGTTCAAGCTGCTGCACCGCGGCTATACCGGCAAGATCAATTCGCAGGAAGGCGACAAGGGCGTGGCCGCCTGCCCATACGACTTCTA
>DAICYU010000687.1 GCA_027311485.1 Acetobacteraceae bacterium | reverse complement strand
GTTTCATGCGGCACTACCTGCTGCAACCGAAGCCGCTGCCGCGCATCGCCTCTTCGCAGTACGGATTCGTCGACGCCGTGGCGTTCACCGAGGAGGCGTTGCCACCGGGCGCCTGACCCGGCCTCAGGCCCGGAACGCAGCGATGGCCTTCTCATCGAATGTCAGCCCAAGACCGGGCTTGTCGGGCAGCACCATCATGCCGTCCTCGATCGCCGGCGTTTCCTCATACAGGCAAAGCATCCAGGGCATGTATTCCACCGTCAGGCCGTTCGGACAGGCGGCGATCAGGTGACACAGGATCTCCGGCATCACATGGCTGACCACCGGCAGGTTGAACGCCTCCGCCATCCCCGCAATCTTCATCCACGGCGTAACCCCGCCCGCTCGGCAGATATCGATCATCGGAATATCCACCGAATGCATCTGGATCATCTGCCGGAATGGCTCGATGCCATAAACATACTCGCCACCCGCGATCGGCGTCTTCAACGCCGCGGTGATGCGGGCAAGGCCCTGGAAATCGTCGGCGCGGGTGACATCCTCCAGCCAGAACAGGCCGACATCCTCGATGCGGCTGCCAATGTCGATTGCCTGCTCGGGCCGCCAGCGCTGGTTGATGTCGCACATCAGCCTGATGTCCGGCCCGATCGCCTCCCGCACCACGCGCACGCGGCGGATTTCGTCGGCAATGGTCGGGTTCCCCGGCAGTGCCATCTGGGTCTTCATCTCCTTGAAGCCCTTCCGCACCAGGATCGCGGCCGCCTTCTGCGCCTGGTCGTCCGTCAGCCCGCGCCGGAGCGAGCCTGAGGCATAGGTCGGCACCCGGTCCCGATGTCCGCCCAGCAGCTTCCACAGCGGCTGGCCGAGCGCCTTGCCCTTGATGTCCCATAGCGCCACGTCGATGGCTGACAGGGCGAGCTGGTAAAGGCCGCCCGGGCCGCAGGAATCCCCCGTCCCGTTGTTCAGCTTGGCGACGATATGCTCGATCCGCATCGGGTCCTCGCCCACCGTCAACGCGGCGAGTTCCTCGGCCGCGACGCGCAGGCTGCCGGTCATCGCGCCGCCGTAAAACGTGACGCCGATGCCCTCGATGCCGCTGTCGGTCCGCAGCCGCAGGATCACGATCGGCCGTTTGCGGCCGACTTCCTCCGGCATATCGGCGAGCGGATCGTCCTCCGGGATCAGCAGGGTCGAGGCTTCATAGCTGGCAATTTTCATGTGCATTCCTCCTGACACGGAACGCTACAAGCTAACACCGCTCGCGTCAGCCTGCGCGCCGGATCAGGCGCCGGCCCCGCCGCAAAGCGCCTCCCGCGCCTCCACCGCGCTGCGGTATTGCACCACCTTGGCGTCGCCCCGCAGGATGTTCCAGACCGTCCTGTTTCCGTCCCGCTGGAACTGGATATCCAGGTGCCGCTTGCCCACGCGAAGGTCGGTCAGCGTCACATCCGGCAGCCAGTCCGGCAGGTCGGGATCGACATACAGCCTGTCATTCGGCGCGTCCGGCTGGATGCCCAGCATGGCCTGCAGCAATGCGAAGCAGGAACCGGCGGCCCAGGCCTGCGGCACATTCGCGCCCAGATACTGCACCGGGAAATTCGCCCCGTTGCGCTGCACGCCGGCGTACAGCTCCGGCAACTGGTTCATCAGGAAGTAGCTGGCGGCATCGCTGATATCACGTGCGACGAAACCGACTTCCTTACTGAAGCCATAACGTTTGAAACCGAGTGCGATCAGGCTGTTGTCATGCGGCCAGACCGAGCCGTTCTGGTACGAGTACGGATTGTATGCCGGGTGGTGGCTGGACAGCGTGCGGATACCCCAGCCGGAGTTCATATCCGGCGCCATCAGGCGCGCGACCACCCGTTCGGCCCGATCCGGCGGCACGATCCCGGACCACAGAAGATGCCCGGGGTTGGAGGCGACGGTCATCACCTTCCGCTTTTCGCCATCCAGCATGTAGGCATAGAAACCTTCGTCCTCATCCCAGAAGGTTTCGTTGAATCTGGTAAACAATGCCGCCGCCTTGCGGCGCAGCGTCGCCGCCCGGTCCGGCTCGCCCACCGCCTCGAACACCTCGGCCATTCGCACCCAGGCGTCGTAGACGTAGCCCTGCAGCTCACACAGCGCCTTCGGCCCCTTCACCGGGGAGCCGTCGGTGTAGGTCATGGAATCCCCGGCGTCCTTCCAGGCCATGTTCTCATACCCGACCGGTGAGCGGGTTTCGTACTCCTGCAGCATGTCGCCGTCGCGGTCGCCGTAATGATCGATCCAGTCCAGCGCCGCCTCGGCGATTGGCAGATATTTCTCCAGCAGCGCGTGGTCGAGGCCGATCTCGCCAAATTCGTTGACGATCACCGCGCTCTCGGCAGCCTCGGGGCTCTTCAGCAGGCGGTTCAGCAGCGTGGTCTTGCCGCTGCCGAGGAAGCCGGTGAGGATGG
>DAICYU010000686.1 GCA_027311485.1 Acetobacteraceae bacterium | reverse complement strand
CCGCGTGCAGTCCCAGCCCGGTATCGTCCGTCGCCACTTCGGCGCCGGTCTGGCCCTCGCTGTGCCAACGAACGACGGCGGGCCGGGGCAACGCAACAACAAGACGCGTGCCGCGCGGAATCTCTCCAATTGGTGACATCAACGTCCAGAATGCGCGGCTTGGTTGCGGCCGGCGCCCCTGGTAGCGCCGCCAAACCGCCTGGGGCCGATCACAGGGATGCCCAAGCTGGCGGGAAATCACCAGCTTGGCGAATTCCGCATGCGCCCAGGCCAACGGCCGAGCCGAACCGCTCGGGCGGCCGAATTTCAGTTCGCGGGCCGGGATGTCCACGCCGTCCCAGATCTGTTCGGGGATCAGGCCGAGGGGGCTTGCCATGCCGCACATCGCCGTCAGCGCCGGCAGCGGATCGTGGCCGCCGGAGACGTCGAAATGCCCACGCTCCCCGGTCAGCAGCGGCCATGGGCGCCCTCGCCCGCTGCCGTCATACGCCGAACCGTCATCATGCTCGCCATAGCCATCGCCGGTATAGCGACGCCACACCGGGCCATAGGGTGTTTCCACCTTCAGCAGATTGTCCACGACGGTGATGCTGTCCCGCATCAGGGGATCGTCCGGCAGCCGGATGCCAAAGCGCACGAGTTGAAGGAAATCGGTTCCGATCAGCTCCGACGCCGGGACCTCCACTTGTCCGGTATGGTTGCGCACGGGGACCAGTTCGCGCATCGCCGCGGCCCCCATCGCAAGCACCTCCGGCGGAGCGATCCGCACGTAATAGCCGGCTACGCCGATACGCGTCGCCAGACCTGTCCCGGAGACTGCGGTCCACTGCTCGATGCTGGCATTCCAGAAATCCGCGAGATCCAGGGCCCAGGCTTGTGACGCGGCCGGCAGGAACGCGGCGCCTTCCACCAGGGCCGCGATGATCGCAGCCAAGGTATAGGCATTGACGCCGCCGTTCTCCTCCCACCGTTCCTGGCCGGTGACGGGGCCGTTGCAGGCGATATAGCTCAATGCCTTCCGCATCATGTCGGTGACATCAATGCCGCCCAGCGCGCTGCGTTCCGCCAGCGCCGCGGCGAGCAGGACCGGGAAGGCCGTTTCGTCGAGTTGCAGCCCTTCCCAGAACGCCTTGCCGCCGAGCCATTGGTTCTGGTTCCAGTGGCCGTCGGCATGCTGCGTCGCGATCAGGTAGCGCAGCGTGTCACGGGTTTCCTCCTCGGCACCCAGGGCCAGCAGGGCGCTGGCGCAGGAAACCAGGTCGCGCGGCCAGACCAGGTGGTAGCCGCCGCGTTCATCGCCGGTGTCGCCCCAGGGAATGCTCAGGCTGGCCACCATCGCACCAGGATAGGTCTTGTCCAGATGCGTGCGCAGCACCGTCGTCGATACCAGAAACTGCTCGGCCACCCCTTCGGGCAAATCGATCGGCGGCGCATACCGCTCACTGCGGCGGGCGTGCCATTCGCCCCATTCGGCGATGTGCTGGCGGAGGATGTTTTCGAACGGCTGCAGCAGGCTGGTGACCGCGAGGGTCGCGGCAGACTTGGCACTGCTGCCGAAACCGACGCCAAGGGCACCGTTTCTTGGTAATTCACCGATCAGGGCGACGTTGCCCGGCCCGGCGTTGCCGTACGACCATGTCAGTGCGCCGTTCTGTTCGAAATCATGCCAGCCGTCGCTGACGCCGACATAGCCGGCACTCGCCGCGCCCAATGCGTCACGCTGCTGCGGATCGACGACAGCGAGGGCGAGGGCGAACGGGCCCTGGGTGGCGACCATGACACGCCGGCCGGAATGCTCCTCCACGGCGGCGCGGTTGCCGTGCCCGGTCGCGCCCAGGTGCGGCGCCAGCAGGGCGTAGGGGCGCAGATCGTCATCGCCATCAAGGTGGAATTCGATTGCCAGCACCTCCCGCCGCGGGTCCGGGGCGATGCGCAGGCGGAAGCGATACCGGTCATGCTTATGCGTGATCTCGAAGGCGGGCACGCCGCGGGCGAGAAACCGCATGTCGTAATCGGCGACGCGCTTGACTTCAGACCAGAAGCCCTTGCCGTCGGCGATGATGAAGCCGAGGTCGCGGATCTGCGGGATGTCGATGCGCGGATGGTAGACTTCATTGACGATGCCGTGCCCGATGGTAAACCACAGGCGCGGGGAACCCAGCGGGCAGCCGACCGCATCCTTCGCGCTGCTGGTCCAGGTCGGGTCGATACCGGGGTGGCCCGGCGCATCCGCCGCCTCCGGGTCAGGCGTGTCTCCATCGATCATTCGCCGCGAGCCTCCAACGCCGTTGCTTCGTGAACATGGGCCGCGCCGGCGCCCGTGCAGTACCGGCGGTGGCCAGAACAGGCGGCAGGGTGATCGGCCGGGCTGCTTCTGTCCAGGCGCCTGTTGCAACCGGCGGTATGCGCCGCGCGGATTGACGCCGATCAAGGGCGAATGTAGCTGAACGG
>DAICYU010000685.1 GCA_027311485.1 Acetobacteraceae bacterium | reverse complement strand
GTGAGACACAGCCTCGCTTTTTTCCGCATTGCAGAAATTCCTTTACCTCGTTGTAAGGCGACTATGACGTTGCGTTGCCGGTGATTGGATACAAGCACCAGCCGCTTCGGCTCCGCCCCTGGTGATGTCACGTGACCTTGAGATACCGTAATGGTGCCGGCTTGGCAGCCCGCGGCGAATGCGGTTGACTCCCGGGCAGCAAAGGAAGGGACGTCCGCGATGGCCGGTCTGTATTATGAGCAGTTTTTCGTGGGTCAGGAGTTCGATCACCCCTGGAGCCGCACCGTCACCGAGATGGACAACACGCTGTTCAGCGCCCTGACGCTGAACGTGCAGCCACTGCACCTCGACGCGGAGTTCGCCTCCAAGACCGAGTTCGGACAGCGGCTTGTGAACTCCATGTTCACGGCGGGGCTGATGGTTGGCATGACCGTGAATGACACGACCATGGGCACCACGGTCGGCAATCTGGGTTTTACCGAGATGAAGTTCCCGAAGCCGGTGTTCCATGGCGATACGCTGCGGGCACGGACAAAGGTTCTGGCGATGCGGGAGAGCAAGTCACGCCCCGAGGTCGGTATTGTGGAGTTCGAGCACAGCTGCTGGAACCAGCGGAATGAGATGGTGGCGATCTGCAAGCGCCAGGCTATGATGCGCAAGAAGCCGGCATGACCGGCACGCCGCCGGACCCGACGAAGAAGCCGCCCGCGAAGCCCGACCGGATCTCGCGGGAGGCTGCGGCTTTGCGCGCGAACCTGCTGAAACGGAAGGAGCAGGTTCGGCGCCGCGAGGAAGTGAAGGAGTCTTCTGAAACGAAACGATGATGCCGCTGGCCGGGTGCGTTCCCGGCAAACGCCCTCGGATCCGTCTGCCTATGGCGCCAACACCGCCTTGATCTCCTCCAGGGCGGTCGGATCCTCGATCGTCGGCGGCACCGGCGCATCCTCACCATCCGCGATCTTGCGAATGGTGCCGCGCAGGATCTTGCCGGAGCGTGTCTTGGGCAGGCGCGTGACGACGCGGGCTTCCTTGAAGGAGGCGACCGGCCCGATACGCTCCCGCACCAGGGCGACCAGTTCGGCCGCGACGTCATGTTCCGCCCGGTTGACGCCGGCTTTCAGTACGACCAGTCCAAGTGGCGCCTGGCCCTTCAATTCGTCCTTGGCTCCGATCACCGCGCATTCCGCGACATCCTTGTGGGATGCCAGCACCTCCTCGATCGATCCGGTTGATAAACGATGGCCGGCGACGTTGATGATGTCGTCGGTACGGCCCATGACCCACACATCGCCGTCAGCATCGATCATGCCGGCGTCACCCGTGCGGTACCAGCCGGGGAAGTCGGACAGGTAGGCGGTGTGGTAGCCTTCGTCATTCTGCCACAGCGTCGGACCGCAGCCGGGCGGCAGCGGCAGCTTCAGTGACAGGTTGCCATTGGAACCATGCGGCAGCACCGCGCCGTGGTCGTCCAGCGCGTGCAGGTCGTAGCCGGGGCTGGGGCGTCCGCCGCTGCCGGGTTTGAACGGGAACAGACCGAACTGGCGAAATCCGGCCGTGATTGGCCAGCCGGTTTCGGTCTGCCACCAGTGATCGACAACCGGCCTGCCAAGCAATTCGTGCGCCCAGACGCCAGTCGGTGGATCGCACCGCTCACCTGCCAGATACAGAGCTTCCAGGCTGCTGATATCATGGGCGCGGGCCAGCTTGCCCTCGGGGTCCTGCTGCTTGATGGCACGCATCGCGGTCGGCGCGGTGAACAGCACCTTGACCCGGTGCTGCGCGATCACGCGCCAGAATGCGCCGGCATCAGGTGTGCCGACCGGCTTGCCCTCATACATGACCGATGTGCAGCCACGCAGCAGTGGCGCGTAGACGATGTAGCTGTGGCCGACGACCCAGCCGACATCCGACGCGGTCCACCAGACATCGCCGGCATCGAGGCCGTAGATCATCTTCATCGAGTTCCACAGCACCACGGCATGGCCGCCATTGTCGCGGACCACGCCTTTCGGGCGGCCGGTGGTGCCGGAGGTGTAGAGAATGTACAGCGGGTCGGTGGCCAGGACGGACACGCAACTATGCGGTGTAGCCACCTCGACCTTTTCGTTGAAGTCATGATCGCGGCCGGCGATCAGATCGGCCACGGCCTGCAGGCGTTGCAGGATCAGGCAGGCGTCCGGCTTGTGGGGTGACAGCGCGATCGCAGCGTCCAGCAGCGGCTTGTATTTGACCACGCGGCCAGGCTCCAACCCGCAGGAGGCGGAGATGATGACCTTTGGCTTGGCATCGGCGATGCGCGTCGAAAGCTCCGCCGCAGCAAATCCGCCGAAGACGACGGAATGGATCGCACCCAGGCGTGCGGTGGCGAGCATGGCGATCGCGGCTTCCGGCACCATGGGCATGTAGATCACGACGCGATCGCCGCGGCCGACACCCATGGCCGCCAAGGCCCCC